>JADIMM010000002.1 GCA_017694795.1 Candidatus Gallitreponema excrementavium | reverse complement strand
AATGAGAAAGGATTCTCCTCTGGCAGGAAACAAGGAAATTAAGGCAAAAGATTTGTGGGATAAACCATTAATTTTATCAGCCCAAAAAAGTGATGATACGATGATTTTCCGATGGCTTGAAAAGGATATTTCCCAGCTGAATATTGCTGCAACTTATAATCTTTTGTTTAATGCCTCCATTATGGTAGAAGAAGGCTTGGGATATGCTGTATGTTTTGATAAAATAATCAATGTAGGAGAAACAAGTTCTCTGTGTTTTAAGCCTCTTAATCCTGTTATTAAATCCGAAGCAATAATTATTTGGAAAAGATACCAGGTTTTTTCAAAGGCTGCCCAATACTTTTTGAATGAGCTTACCGAAATCTGTAATAAAGAAGGAAAATGATTGGATAGATAGCAGTATAATGGGATAATTTTGGAAGTTATTCAGAAAGATTATCGAAGTTTATTCTTGGCTGTATTTCAGAAACTCTTGTTTTGCTCCTATGATTATCCTTTTTGAATTAAATGACAAAGTATCAAAAATTGATGAAAAAACATCAGGGATTGAAAATAAAGATAAAACAAATTAGAAAACAAAAATCTCCGGAGAAAATCTTTAGAGCTTGTCTCCAAAGAATTCCGGAGTGAGTTTTATACCGGAAGTTATAAAGTGCAGTTTTAAGATTATAGTTTGAGGATTGATAATGAATCCTCAAAATGAGATTTAAAAAATTGTACTTAGCTTGTTTACTATGATTATTAGATCAGAAAATTATGGATGTTCATTTTTTTACTCAAGTTTAAAATTATAAAAATTGTCTACTTTTCATAGCAAGTAATTTTTCTGAAACAGATTTTGTTTCATTGACTTTTTTGATATTCAGAATTATCTCTAAAAAAAGTCTTGCAGGCTTTTTGTTAACTTCATGGGCATCTGGTAGTTTTTTATTGATATGCAATGTTTTTTAGTTTGATATATAATTTTAAATTATAAATTGTTCTTGTAAAAATCAGGACTCATATATAATTCAAAAAAAGGAATTACAAAATGATTGAGGATTTCATAAATAAATTATCTACATACTACAGTGATTTTCCAAATGTTGAGAATATGTATTCTGATTCATTTAAAGAATCTGAAATTACAAAAAATAATCTCAGGTTATATTTGAAAAAAATGTATGAATTAAAACCGGAATATCTTATTGTAGGAGAGGCTCCTGGATATAAAGGTTGCAGATGGAGCGGGATTCCATTTACATCTGAAAGAAACTTAAAAGAAAATAATTTTTTCGGTCTGGATAATGGCTTTAAGATTAGAAATCCGGAAAATCCTGAATCAGAATCCTCGGCAACCATAGTATGGGATTGTTTGGACAAGTTGAGAGTCAAACCTTTAATTTGGAACGCTTTTCCCTTTCATCCTCATAAAGAAGGTGAAACAAATTCAAACCGGGCTCCTACTTCTAAAGAATTGAAAATGGGAAAATTTATTCTTGAAGAACTTATTAAAATCTTTAACATCGAACAAACTCATATTATTCCTGTCGGAAAAAAGGCAGAAAAAAATTTAAAAGAATACAAGATTTTGACTTGTCTCCGGCATCCATCTCACGGGGGTAAATATGAATTTGCCAAAGGTATGGAAAGAATTTTTAATGTCCCATCTTCTCAGAATTGTCTGTAAAAATAGATCTTTTCCAAAATATAAAATAAGGTTTCCGGTTTAATTCCGATTTTAGTTATTTAAAAAATATCATCGAGGTATAAGAAAATCTGACAACAAAATAAAACCATCTGTGGGGTATAAAAAAAGTAAGAACCTGCATTTTATTTTTGCAGGATGAAATAAGAAATGATTTTTGTTGCAGAATATACAGTGGGGAAAGGTTCTCCAAAATTTTCCGGATTTAATTCTGAATAATGTCTGGATAAAAACTACCACAGCCGGAAAAATTTTTTTAGCAAAGAAAGTCGTAAATAATATTGCAATATTACATGGAAATAAACCGTACATAAATTAAAATTATTTTTGATACCGGATTATTTAAATAATCTGATTGTAATTTTTGAAGAAGGTGAAACTCTCGGAGAGCCTGATTCCAATATAGAAATAATTTTGGATTCAGAATATCAAATATTTGTTTCCGGGAAAATATGAGGTTGCGGAAAAAACTCACGGCTAGCCGGAACAAGCCGGCAGATTCAAAATATTTTTCCGGATACCAAGACCATCACCCCGCCGGCTGACAAAATCTGCATCAGCCGTTACCCCACGCAAAGCGGGAATCATAAATCCCGCTGCATATAAATAGAAGAAACCAGCGGATTTTCGTTGTACCGGGGAATTTCGTAAAAACCCAGCTTTTTGTAAAGACACAGGGCGTCGTTCAGGAAAGGCAGGGTGTCCAAAAGCATTTTCCGGTATCCTGCAGTTTGTGCCTCGGTTATGAGCCGTTCTGAAATCAGTCTGCCGATACCGTGTCCCCTGAATTCCTTCCGGACAAAAAGACGCTTCATTTCGCAGATCAGGCGGTCAATCTTCCGGAACCCGTCACAGCCGGCAGCAGCGCCATCCACAAAGATTGCATAGAGCCGGCCATCCGGCGGGGGATATTTTTTGTCCAGATTCAAAAGCTCGGAATCAAAATCCTGCATTTCCAAATACCGGGCGAAACCGGGACATTCCGAAATCAGCATCCGGGTGTATTCGGTAAAAAGACTGCGTATATCTTCAGGACATTCCGTTCCGGGAACCAGTTCAATGTGCATAACCTGATTTTACGGCAAATCCTCAGGAAAGCCAATGGGAAACTTTGATTCAAAATAGTAAATAGCAAAATCCTTACGAAATGAAACAGCTGCCTGTAAAAAACTGGAAAGAAGAACGGGGCTACCTGCGAGATACTTGTCGTACCGGTCAAGACGCCATGAAATCAACCCTGGATTACTTTGGAATAGGGTATGAGTGAGGTTTAAGTTTGTATATATGAATTCATCTTAAATTTGCAGTTTTTATGCAGAAAATGTTTCAATTTTTGATTATTTATGCGATAATATAGTGTATCAGAACTTTTTTCGGTAGGTATTGTGTGATTTTAGAGTTTACGGTCAAAAATACTTTTTCAATTAAAGATGAACAGTTGATTAGTTTTGAAGCAGTCGACACTGTTACAGAGGACGACAAATTCCATTGTACTGAAATAGGAGGAAAAAAGTTTTTAAAATTAGCCTGTTTATACGGAGCAAATGCTTCAGGAAAAACAAATATTGCCAGAGCTCTTGCTTTCTATATTGATTTTCTTATTAACTCTTTTCATAAACTTGAGCCTACCGGTGTAATTCCTTTTTTTCCTTTTCTCTTTGACGCAAAGACAGGGAATGAACCGGGGGAATTCACTATCGTTTTCTATGCAAAGGATTTTGAGTCGGAAAATAGTATTCGTTATGAGTATTTTATACAATTGAATGAAAAAAAAGTTCTGTCAGAATCTTTGTATTATTCACCTAAAGGTCAAAAAAAACTTATTTTTGAGAGAAGAGATTCTATAAAATGGGGGGCCTGTGTAACAGGGGCTAAGAAAATTATTGCAGAGCTAACCCGGGATAACTGTTCTGTTGTTTCTGCCGGAGCTCAGGCGAAACATCCGATTTTTCTTCATGTGTATGAATATTTTAATAAACGATTTACGGGAATAATAAACAGCTCTATTAATTCTCTCGCCGGTTACACAGCAAAAAGAATGGACGAAGATAAGACCCTAAAAGAAAAAGTAATTCAACTTTTATCTTTCTCTGATATGGGAAATATTACTGATATTGTAATTAGAAAACAGGAGATACCAGAGGAAGTTATTAAAACTTTTCCGGATCAGGTTAAAAACGAAATTGCACAAATGGGCGAAAAACCTATCGTAAGAAATGTTGGGCTTGTGCATCATTATGGTGAAGATGTTGTACTTCCTCTTTCTTTGGAATCGGCCGGTACAAAAAAAATAATGGAACTGGCAGCTCCATTGATTGATATTACACAGGAACCTTCCATGTGTGTTATTGATGAACTGGAATCATCCTTGCATCAGGAATTGCTTGAAATGTTTATTCAGTTATTTCTTGAATCTTCAGAAGAATCACAGTTATTGTTCACCAGTCATAATCAGGATTTACTTGACTCAGGACTTTTGAGAGATGATGAAATTTGGTTTTGCAATAAAGCTTCTGACGGTAGCAGCAAGTATAGCTCCATTACCGATTACACTGGAATCAGAAAGGAGACATCACGAAAAAAACTGTATCAGGCAGACAAGTTTGGTGCATTACCGAATGTAAACATGAACGCATTAAGGGAGTTGTTCCGTGCCACGAAAAACCGGTAAGTTAAAGGTAAACAAAACATTCCTTCTTGTAGTGGAAGGCTTTACAGAACAAATCTATTTTTCAGATGTAAAAACTACTAGACGTATTCCCGGGATTACCATTAATCCCAAAATTGCAAAACACAGCGATTTAAGTACCATTTTAAGAACAGCAATAAGAGAATATAACACAAACGCCTATGATTCTGTTTGGTGTGTATTCGACAGAGACACCATAACAGAGCAGGGAATGTCCGATGACCTTAAAAAACAATATAATACCGCTCTCGACTTGGGTATTCAGTTTGCGGATTCAATGCCGGCTTTTGAAGTATGGTTTTTGCTTCATTTTGCTATGCCTTCTCCGTTTTATATTTCTCAGGATGGAGTGATAAAAGATTTGAGGAAATATATTTCTGACTACTCAAAAGAGCAAGCATGGCTTTCATCGGCAAAGCTGTATTCAAAACTTGAACCTTATTTTGATGCAGCGGAGAAAAGAGCTATTGAACTGGATAAGAAAAAGTCAGATTCTGGAGATGAGACTACCACCTTTAGCCATGTTTATAAGTTGTTCAAGGAACTTAAAGAAAAGAGTGGAACATAATATCCAAAAGGTTTTCCTGTTAGGTATTCCCCTCTCTCCTCTCCCGCCTCAAATCCCGCCAATTCCCTCAAAGCGATATTTGAGATTTTACTAAATCATGATATACTGCAGTGTCTTTTTGATTGAAATTAAACAAATGTATACTTTTCCTCCCCGAAAAAAACAAAACCGTAGTATACTGAGTGTATGTCTAATTATTGCTGAGAGATCGGTGAAAGGTGTTACAGTGAAAAGAGAATCGTGTATTGCCTGTGTTTCGAATTACAACCTATTTTTGCTTTAATTCAGAATAATGTACAGACAAAGACCGGCACAGGTGTCTAATATGGTTTTGGTACACAAAAGCATATTATTACGGGAGAGAGTGATGAATAAAAGAAGAATACTTTCTATGACAGGAACTGTACTGTTGTTTGCAATAACACTCATGATGCTCTTGGGGTGCAAGCAGAATATTGCCGTTATTGACAACACTGCTTTTATAGAAGCAGTAGGCGATCAATGTGGGTGGACGGTGGAGAAGGACAGGACGGTAAGGCTGACGAAGGAAAATTTGTCCTCTATCCGGGCAGTGACACAGTTGAATATCAGTAAACGCTCGTTGTCAGACCTGTCCGGTATTGAATATT
>JADIMM010000019.1 GCA_017694795.1 Candidatus Gallitreponema excrementavium | reverse complement strand
AATGTTTCAATTCACGCACCCGTGAGGGTGCGACCCCTTAATAGGTCTGGGCTTTTTTTTCCACGGAGTTTCAATTCACGCACCCGTGAGGGTGCGACAACGCCACCACGAGAAACGCGGTAAATGTACGTAGTTTCAATTCACGCACCCGTGAGGGTGCGACGAGTCAGTATCAGCATAAGGATTATGTGACGGGTTTCAATTCACGCACCCGTGAGGGTGCGACTTAAAGAAGATGTAAAATAGTCTTTCTTCCAACAAGTTTCAATTCACGCACCCGTGAGGGTGCGACAGGGACAAAAACAGGAGTTGAAAAATCCTTAACTGTTTCAATTCACGCACCTGTGAGGGTGCGACCCGTAAACAGCTCACAACCTAACGCCACCACGAGTTTCAATTCACGCACCCGTGAGGGTGCGACGTAACCTTTTCAGGTTCAACAACTGTTACCAAAGGGGTTTCAATTCACGCACCCGTGAGGGTGCGACTTTATCTCGGCGTTGACAAAACGGATTTTCTTGAGTTTCAATTCACGCACCCGTGAGGGTGCGACTTCTTCCAGCAAGAGTAAAGGATAACCTGGGAAGTTTCAATTCACGCACCCGTGAGGGTGCGACAAGCCACCGGCGGGGACTGTACCCACATACAGCACGGTTTCAATTCACGCACCCGTGAGGGTGCGACCAGATGTAAAGAGGCTTTGCAAAAACTGGATAGGGTTTCAATTCACGCACCCGTGAGGGTGCGACAGCTGGAATTCGGTCCGGTTTGGGTTTTTTCCAGTTTCAATTCACGCACCCGTGAGGGTGCGACCAATTCTAGGAGGCAAAAAATGACAAAATTAAAGGTTTCAATTCACGCACCCGTGAGGGTGCGACCTTCCATGGTGGATGTCGTGCTCCATAAGATAGTTTCAATTCACGCACCCGTGAGGGTGCGACAAAAAATAAAAATGGAGATTTTGGAGATTTTGGAGTTTCAATTCACGCACCCGTGAGGGTGCGACGAAACAGGGGGATGGAGACTCCGCCTGAAAAAGGTTTCAATTCACGCACCCGTGAGGGTGCGACAATTTTGTAATTAAATTTAGGCTGAAATTCCCTGTTTCAATTCACGCACCCGTGAGGGTGCGACTGCTGTTTTGCGGAAACGGACACGTTGCTAAAGTTTCAATTCACGCACCCGTGAGGGTGCGACCCTTACGATGTATACTATAGCATAATGTATGCTGTTTCAATTCACGCACCCGTGAGGGTGCGACCAACCATCTGCCACGAACTTTGCCATGTATATGTTTCAATTCACGCACCCGTGAGGGTGCGACCCTTACGATGTATACTATAGCATAATGTATGCTGTTTCAATTCACGCACCCGTGAGGGTGCGACAAGGTACAAAGAGGATATGGAAGTGCAGAAGCCTGTTTCAATTCACGCACCCGTGAGGGTGCGACACAGGGGTAAAGTAAAGGCTTTTAATGGATTTGTTGTTTCAATTCACGCACCCGTGAGGGTGCGACACAGTCCTGCCCTGAATTAAGTAAAGTACATAAGTTTCAATTCACGCACCCGTGAGGGTGCGACACTATATCATATAATTTATTTTATATAAAAGAATTAGGAAGTTTTTTCCGCGAGCAATTTAATTCCCCTATAATTATACAAGAAAAATGGTGTTTTTAGAATTATTTTGATAGACCAGAATGATGTTTGCTGCATGTTCGCGATGATTTTACCTCACAAAATTAGAATTCCCTGAGGATCTAAGGGCTTTTTTTGCCCGACATGCTCTACTTTTCGCTGCCAATTTGCCCCGAGAGAATAAAAACGCAAACTGTCGAATTCCGGATTGATTTCATCCATTAGCTTTTTCTTTAATGCGACCCACTGCCCCGGATCGACCAAACATTCAAAAACAGAATACTGGACTCTTTGTCCGTAATTCTCCAAAATTTTTGCAACTCTGCGGAGACGCTTTTCCCCTTTTTCATCTTTTGCCACATCGTAGCTGACAAGCATCATCATATATGCATCGCATCCTTATTTCCAAATATATACAGGATACCCGTCAATATCCCCGCGGATAAACCGGGCTAACAGTCTGGCCTGCGTATGAAACAAAATCGCCAAATGCATCTTTTTTTCTACATAAGGGTGATTGACAACAACTTCCTTCTTTTTTTGGTAGGCAGTTATGAGTGTTTTCCGGGCATCATCATTCATGACAACTGCATTGCTTGCAGAAGTCTCAAACTGGCGGGAGAAAATTTCATTCCGATTTATCAGAGAAAGAACCAGCCGGTCCGCAAAAAAAGACCTGAATTCTTCCATCAGATCCAAAGCAAGACTTAACCGACCGGGACGATCCCGATGAAGAAATCCTACAGCCGGATCCAATCCGCTGCACTCCAAGGCGCTTATCATATCATGATAAAGCAGTGTGTACACATAAGAAAGCATGGCATTTACATTATCCAGCGGAGGACGTCGGTTCCGTCCCGAAAAAACGAAAGATTCTTTTTGTGATACAATCAGCTCATCGAAAACCGAAAAATAAGTTTCTGCAGAATCCCCCTCAATCCCACGGAGTTTATCTAAATCATGTTCCTTTTCTATTTTTGTAATATTACCACTTAATACTGCAATTGCTTTTTTGACTTTAATCCCATCAATTTTGTCAGCATGATCTCTAATCGCACGCTGCAACACCGTTTTTTGATTTGCTATTTTTCCGGTGATAAAATATTTTGCAACTTTAGTGGACAAAGTTTTATCGTCTGAAATCCGGTATTGGGCTTTTCTTAAAAGGACATTCCCAGCAACAGGGCCCTGTACTCTGGCAAGAAATTTTCCTGTTTCAGAAAGCATACTGATAGTTATATTTTTCTCAGGACAGGCTCCCAATAAAAACGGGCTGACGGAAATATTACCGAAGCAGACAATACTGTCAAGGGTTATAAGTGGAATCCTTGCCTTGATTTCATCGCCGACAATAATTTCAACAGCCTCTCCCTTTTTGTGTAAGTAACTTTTTTGAGTTGTCACATATAATGTATTCAGAAACCGTTGCATAATTTCTCCAATATCGATTTAGATTACTGGTAAAAAAACAAATGACTTCACCTATAAATCTGATGAGAAGTCTTCATTGGTATTCAATCTGCGTTTTACATAAATATCTACTGACTTACTCCGTCCGGCTGATTCAGGGAAACACTCATCTATAAAAGAGCAACTTTCACATTTTTTTTTGTATTCAGCTTTAGGTGTCAGTCCTTCTTCCACTAAATCATGAAATTTGAATGCAAGCTCTTCCGTTTCTTTTCTTAATTCCGCCGTTATCGGTACGGTAATCCGGCGGCGTATTTTAAAGTAAAACAAAGCTCCCTCACTGACAGAACACCCCAGCATTTCCTCAAGACATATTGCCTGCGCACACAGCTGAACCTCATCACTTGTGTCCGGTTTCGGTTGTCCGTGCTTATATTCTACGGGAATGATCCTGCCATCGGAATAAAACTCCACGACATCCGTTTGACCGGCAACTCCAAGCTTTTGTGATGAAATCTTTAAATCACGTTCTATACGGATGATTTTTCTCGATTCTCCAATCCCTCCGTGGACTTTCTCATGTAAAACCCTCCCCGATGCTGTAAAAAAGTTCTCCTTCCAAAGCTGTTCGATATGAATCAAAGCACACTGCCGCGGGCAAAAGCGTAAATGCTGAAGCCCGCTCAACAGCAGATAATCGGATTCGGGGTACATCTAAAATGACAGTTCTTCAGGTTTTAAGTCGGGTAAATCATTTGTTATGATTTCATAATCCGCTGCCGATTTTGCCTCTTTGATACCGTCTTTTTTCTTTATCTCCAACGTCCGGTGAACTTTAGCGGATGAATATTGTCCCGCCTTGGAGTTATGTTTCCACCAATATAATTTAACAACTTCCATACTGCCCTCAGGTCTGGCGGATGAGGCATCATTGTCAAAAATATGAAGAATTGCATTTTTTATTTTTTCGGAATCATCATCTGAAAAACCTGTCAGTTCTGCCAACTGAGGATTAATACTGCCATAGGCAACATACAGACCGAAGTCCACACTATGTTTCATTCCCATCGTGTCAGAACCGCGTTTTGTTCCGTCTCCTTCGCTACTGACACTTTTGGTAATTTGCATGCTCGTTACATTGACGGGATCGATACTGAAAGCAGCCTGAATAGAAACAGGCCCCCGAATACCAACAGAGAGACCTTTTCCCTCTCCGCCGGAAAAAGCAAAAACCTGACCGAAACTCCTTACATCGAACCATGTCTCATTAGCCTGTTTTCGAAACATTTCTTCGTCTTTTGTTTTCATTACATCTTTTAAAACAGATTCAGCTCTGTTACGAAGGGAACGGAACTCATCTTTTCTGTAATCATCAGACTGAACAAAAATCTTTTCTCCTGATTCCAAGAGACGGTTTCTGATTTTTCGTTTCAGGCAAACATCAGATAACTCTCCGTGTCCGTCTAATGTCATGCGCGGGATGTTCCCGTTTAGAGGATCACCGTTCGGATTAGCATTTTTCACCGAAAAGACTAATGCAAAATCAATTTTGTTTTCTAAAACACTCATTTTATTCCTCCAAAATTAAAAGTGTATTATTTTCTGGATCAGATTCACTGTTTTGTGTTGATCCTTTTGACTTTAACTGACACTGATAACCGAGTAAATATTCGCCCGAAAGCGGCTTATCGTTAAGATAATCATCAGGTTCAAATAAATCGGTAATGTCACGAATCTTGTTTTCAAACCATGCCGCCAATCCTGGTGCTAAATGCCGTTTGTATGGAATCAGTTTTTCGTAAATAATTTTCCATGTTGATGCAGGGCGAATCGAAAATTGTTGCATATAACGCATCGCATTTGTATTCCTGTTGTCCCCCATCTTCGCCAATGCAGCGGATTCTTCCTGATGTGCAACCGCCAATAACCTGCCGTACAAATAGTCCCGGCTTTTTCTGTTTTCTTCTAATGACAAATCGTAGACCTCCTTATTTTTCACAATTTGATTATATTTATAAACAGCGCATGCTGTTTGTAACACATAACTCTTCTCGAATTTAGTATTAAAAATGTATAAGTTAGATGCAGACCGGATACATTGAATTTCCAAGTCTGAAGGAATCGGATTTCCATCTAAAATGCATGGAAGAATCCGCTGAACAGTCTTCTCAACCAATGTTGGTTTGACCTGACTTCCGTAAGCACATTTGGCGATGTCCTTCGGTGATGGTGTTCCGATTGAATCAACAGGGAGAGTTTTTGACTCTTGTGATTTGGATTTTGTATAATATGTATTGTACCATAAAAGACGGGTATACCAGTTGTTTAATGCTGTCATCATATCGGAATTAATCAACTCTCTGTAAAGAGCAATAGAAGCCCTTCCTTGTCCGGGGGTCGCTTCCTTAATAGCCATTATCATAATTTTTTCAGGACTTCCTGTTCGCTGGTAATAGCCGGAAAGTTTATTGTTGATGGCTTTTGCAAATTCGGAAGCAGTTGAGTATTCTTCATTTTTTTCTCCGAAATTTAAACCATAATCAAATTCCTCCAATTCATGACTGCTATCGGTAACAGATGGGATGCGATCTCCGGCTTCATTCCATGTAACAATTGAAAGTCCGTCGCCTAATGCCACTCCCTGTCTGTTTATAAGCCATCTCAATGCAGAATGAGCCTTCTGTGTTGCTTCGGAACCGATTTGGCACGCCTCACCATTGTTAAGGAAACGTCCCCGAAAAGTAAAATTTTCTGTATCGTTGGAAGAAATCAGTTTCGCTTTATCTCCGTTGTTACGTATTTTTGACGGATGAAAAACAGCTATTTTTGATACTTTTCCATCAGTATAACTTAAATCCGATTTTCGTATCCGTTTTTCTTTTTCATCTTTTTTTATGAAATTTTCTTCACAATACAAATCATAATAGGAGGAATTGTAATATTGTATCCAACTGTCGTAAATATTTCTATCTTTCCATAATTCGGGTATGGCATCATCCGGAATTTCGACCTGCCACCGGACAAAATCTTGAATTTCTTCTTTTTTAATCCCATATTTCCTTAAATCTTCAAGTAATGTATTTTCAGAAATATACCTGTAGACAGCTTTGATTTTTTGTGTCCCCCACGGTGATTCACACCAGCTTTTCAGAAGTTGCGAATATTTTTCGTGTTTTTCGGAATTCCCGGAAACATATTCCAACTTATCTGATAGCGGATATGCATCAATGCCGCTTGTTCTGGCAGCACAGGATTCTGTGCACGGCATACACGTCGAACGTTCCGGGTCTTTTTTATCAACCAAATTAGCTTTTAAAATTTGTCCATTTTTATTAAGTGTAATTGTTACAGATGCATTATTCGTAACATGATAAATAGGTATCGGCTTATCAATAATGTTGTCATTCCGCTGTATATTATCATAAACCTTTGATAATTCAACAATCCAACTCATGAAATCTCCTCCGCTTTAACATCCGGTTTTCTGACAGAATAGTTCCGAATTTCCCGTCTCATGATGCAATCCTGCGGTCTGGGGAATTCTATAATTCCCTTTTCCATTTTTGCATTCCAGAACCTCGCTGTCAGTTTTTCCGTATTGACTTCCGATGGATAATCAAAACCATGGAACATAACACCATATGAAAAAGAGAGCTCTTCATCATAAAAGCCGATTCCGCTACCAAATGCCTTAGGTTCAACGTATCCCTGACATTCTCTCGCTCCTAAGAAAATATCTCGGCGACCGCCCTTTTCCAAAGCTCTTTTGGCCATATCATAATGTTTATTTTCATTTCTGTCTTTTGCCAAATCTGGTCGCTGTAAATTCCATTCAAAATGGGCTTTTACCTGATACTCTACATTACGGAGATATGTATAAACAGATAAGTCGTTTCCTCCATTATAACAAATCGGCTTTATATTTTTTGATTCTGTGCTGATTTTATTAATAACTCGTATTTTATCAATAACCCATATAATGGTCGGTTTCCAGTAAATACTTTGTGTAATCCCTTTAATAGCCTCATATGTAGGAATATGATAAGTACTTTTTTCTCCTCCGATTTTTGTAACCGGATCTGTAAATAATGCATATTTCCCAAAAAGAGAATATTCAATGCTGTTTTCCTTCATAACGTCTCCTTAAAAAATGACCTAATATGCCAATATTTCTGCATTTCCGCAGAAATTTTCAAAATTTAATCCTTGCTCAGAATTGTAGTATTCCTCAAAAAGTGCGTAAATCCCAGAATCAGGAATTACTTCGTAAATCATATTTTCTTTTTTCAGTTTTTCAAGTTGATTTTTATAGACATTAACTGAAAACTGCTGAGCCTCACAAATCAAATTTTTCAAAGAATCTGCAAAATTTTCATCCCCTTTTTCCAATGCGGAAAGGCGTCCGGCAATGGAATTAAAATTATACGGAACAATGATGCCAATTGTTGCATCAGCAATGACTTCAAAATGTTCTCCTGCTGTTTTAAATGACTGGACAAACGGAAGCGGATAGCAGTGTCTTTTATGAATGCGTTTGTATTCCTCCACAGCTGTACCGTTATCGGATAGCAAGTCAATCAAAGAAAAATTACCATTTAAAACAGGATAAGCAAGTTTTTTTGAAAATTGCTGATAGTAATATAAAAAATAACGTCTAATAATTTCGGGACAAATCAAATTGAAGTTCTCTAAAGAATAATCATCTTCCGTTTCTTTTTCTCTTAGGATTCTCTCCATGCATTTCTGTCCGATTTTTACTTCTTCCAATGAACTTAAATTTTCATTTTGTATTGAAAAAAGTGCGACACGTCCGCAAACAGGTTTCCCTGAGCTATCTGTTAAATCTCCATTTCTGTTGCATCGTCCGGCGGTCTGAATAACCGAATCAAGCCCTGCCATATAACGCAGTGCCCCATCAAAGCTGAGATCAATACCGGCTTCAATTAGGCGTGTGCTGATGCAGACAATACGCCGATGAAAACTTAATTCATTTTTAATCGTGTCGATAACTTCTTTACGATGCATCGGACACATGTTTGTACTAAGATGATATACTGAATCAGCGCAACCACTGTTTTTTACCAGTTCAAAGAGTTCTTTTGCTTGAGATTTTGTATTGACAACAGCAAGAAAATTTGAGCAAAAATCCATTTGTTCGGAAATATAAGAACAGACATCTTTCGGCTGAACCTTGAGTCGGCCTCCTTTACTCTTATCAGAAAAAACAACTCTCTGCAATTCTCTGAAATGAAATTGCTCATTTTCGATTATTTCTCCGTCCAGTCTCAAGTGAAATCTATCTTCTCCAATTTTATCAAGACACGGTTGAGTTGCTGTACATAATAAAGCAGAACAGGAACAACATTTAACAAGATAATCCAGAGCCCAGTTAAAGAGATAAACGCATTTTAGCGGTAATGTTTGAATTTCATCAAAGACCAAAACACTATCTTCAATATTATGCATACGGCGGATACTTTTTGTCCCGGAAGCGAAAAGAGCTTCCAAAAATTGAACCATTGTGGTTATAACAATAGGAGCATTCCATGAATGTTCAAATTCAGTGTAATCATCAATCGAATCAATGATTTCCTGTCCTGTATTAAATGCAATATTGGAGTGACACTCAAAGACAATACGCCCTCCTTCATCGTTATTTTCTAAAATACTGCGAATTATTCTGGCATTTTGATCTATAATAGAAGTATACGGTGCAATGATAATAATCCGCTTCATGTGATATAATTTCGCCTGTTCAAGAGCAAAACGAAGCGAAGCAAGCGTTTTGCCTGATCCTGTCATTGCGGAGCAGGTATAAATTCCTTTTGCTTTTTTCCCATAAGCTGCACATCTGTTTGAAAGATTTTTCCGTATTTCCGATATCTTGCCAGAGGGAGGAAATAAAGATAATGCAGATTCTAATTTATTCAACATAATTTCCCACTGGGGAATACATGGTTTATCAGTAATCGATTTTTCCGATTCAAAATTACGACTGTCGATTCTATCTGCATCAATCAGGCAACTGGAAAACTGACGCAGATGCATCCCCATGTTAAATAGAAATTTTTTCTTATCTATTGTATTATCTCTGAAAATACAGCCGCTTTTACACTGTCGGATAAAAGATTCTCCGAAATCATTGATACTGCCATCGCAGAAATATTGTTTGATATCACGACAAACAGTCATCGGCAATCTTGATTCTATTTTAAAGATATCTATCGCATTACTTTTTTTATTCAAGCGATCGCTGAACGGAGTTGTCCCATCAAGAGAAAGAAAATCCGGTAATCCGCTTCCATGATGATACATAACCGCAGCCTGAATAATAATCTTGGGTAATGTCATTTTTTCAATATATAAATCTGATAATAAAGCTCCGATAGAAGAATGGTCTTGCTTTTTGACAGCTTTCTCTCCCATTATTGAATCAAAAAGATACTGTTGCCATTCTTCCGTTGCCTTTCCAGCATCATGTAAAAGTCCTGATAAATAGGACAATTGTCCAAAGCCTAGATTATTTCCAAAAATTTTTGCAAGCTTTGCGGTTTCCAGCAAATGACTTTCCAATGTCTGAAAGCATTCAGGCTTTTGCACGCAGACAGTACACCCCCTTGAAACAGTACAATCAGGAGATCTTTTATAAAATCGTGCAAAAGGTAGATTTTCTTTCATTAATGAAAACTTTCCTTATTTCAGAAATCAGAAGTTAACAACAGATGCATGATACAATTGAATTTCAGATTATGCAACTTAATTTAAACTGAAGTATAAAAAAATTCCTCACTGACAAACTTCCTTTTCCCACTGAGAAATCCTTTTTTTGTTTTACCATTACCAATCTTTTCTGCCAAACTAATTTTCCATAACTAAAACATTATTTCCACCTTTTTACATTTGTTTCACAACCTTTAAAACTTTAGGCGGCGCAGACTCCGGAATTTGGTTTGTTCCTCTTACGGAGCAGGAAAAACCCGAAACGGATGAATCCAAATGGATTAATGTTTCTTCCACCCTGGTTTACAATCTTCCGGGAAAACTCTTGTTTTCGATTCCGGAAAGCCTTTCCCCGGGGACTTCTTACAAAATCCTGATAAAAACCCGATATGGCGGAAAGAGCAACTACGAAAGGAAATACCTTTTAACCATTCTCTCCAACCCTGTAACCTTAGGCACAGGAGAGTAATTTAAAAAGGAAAGGAATAAAAACCTCCTTTCCTTTGGCAGAGAAGGACTACCTCCCCTTCTCTGCCTTTTTTTATTTTAATTTTGCTCACTAAGACATAACATTTTTAAGCTGACTCAATTTTTTCCGCCATTAAAACCATTCTCCTTTCCGGGCTTTCTTTTTCGGTTTCTTTCAGCTTTTAACACTAAATCTACTTTTTTCCGTAGTTTTTTCAGGTTTATCCGTGACAAGGGGATTTTTCTGTAATATAATCTTTTTGGAGGTTTTTATGTCCCTTATCCTCATTGCCCTAATTCTTTTCATATACTCCATTTATTCCTATGCCAGTGCCAGGGACTGGGAAGAATCCCAGCGGAGTGCCAGGAAAAGGCACCAGGAGCTTATGGAAATTGAAAGGGAAAGGCTCCGGCTTGAAAAAGAGCGGCACAAGAAGTCTGCCCGGAAAAGAAGGAGCCAGAATAAGGGGAAAAGGCTTACCCAGGGAAAACCGGACTACAACAGGGATGCAGGTTTTTATCCCCGGGATCCTGATGACTACGATTCTGACGACTATGAAGAAGACTATGAAGAAGAATATGAATTTGACGATGAATATGGCACCGGCTACAGGAACGGCACCAGGAACGGATATTATACAGGCCATGACAAATACGGGTACAGAGGTCCCGAATATTATGATTATAACAAGTACGATGACGAGGACGAGGATGAAGAATAGGACGAAGATTGCCCTTAAAAGTCTTTTTGATTTTCCCTTTGTTTTCTGTTTCCTTACGGCTGCAGGTTAAACCGCAAAAAACCTTCCCCTTGCAATTCTTATGTTTTTTTATCTTAACTTTCTTGCAAAAAATTGGTATAAATATATGTAACAACTATAATTTATTACTTTTTTTATGCGTTTTTTGCCTTTTTGCAGTAAAAAACGCTTTGGGTAACTTAAAGTTTTCTTTAAGGTTGTTTTTAAACATAAATCATAATTTAAAAATTTATTAAGGTTTTATTGTTTTTTCCAGGAGAAGGTAATGCCGGAGATTATCAGAGTTGGAATTGACGTTGGGTCTACCACAGTAAAGATTATTGCCCTTAACAGTTTGAACAAACCTATTTACGGAGCCTACGAGAGGCACAGGGCAGATATAAGAAGCACCATCATTTCTGTAGTAAAAATGGCCTGCAATGAGGTTAAAAAGTACGGAGAGGATTCGATTTTAAGTATAGTAGTTACCGGTTCTGGCGGGCTTGCCGTTTCAAAATGGCTTTCCATTCCCTTTGTCCAGGAAGTTGTTGCTGCAACCACTGCGGTAAAGAATTTGATACCCCAGACCCAGGTTGCCATTGAACTTGGGGGAGAAGACGCAAAAATCACTTATTTTGACAACGGAATAGAACAAAGGATGAACGGAACCTGTGCGGGAGGGACCGGGGCATTCATAGACCAGATGGCAGCCCTTTTGGAAACAGACGCCGACGGTCTAAATGTCCTTGCGGAAAACTGTTCCACCATATACCCTATAGCTGCCCGCTGCGGTGTTTTTGCAAAAACCGATATCCAGCCCCTTATTAACGAAGGTGCAAGAAGGGAAGACATTGCGGCAAGTATTTTCCAGGCCGTAGTAAACCAGACAATTTCCGGTCTTGCCTGCGGAAAACCCATAAGGGGTAACGTAGCCTTTTTGGGAGGCCCCCTCCACTTTATGGACCAGCTCAGGTACCGGTTTATCGAGACCTTAAAGCTTAAACCGGAAGAAATCATTGTCCCGGAAAATTCCCAGCTATTTGTTGCCACCGGAGCCGCCTTTTCCGCAGAAACCTCTGAAGAGGCCTTAAAGGAATTCAATTCAAGAAAAGAATCAGGGGATCCTGCTTACAGTGAAACCCGGACCGGTAAAGAAAATCTTTCGGAAACTTCAGGAAAATCCGCCCCGGAAGAAACACCAAAATATGCCTTTTTCACCCCGGAGGAGCTTTCCTCCGTAGTAGATTCCATTTCGGAAGCTGAACTGGACGAGGTTCAGAGACTGGAACCTCTTTTTAAAGACGAAAAAGAGCTGGAACAGTTCCGTGTCCGTCATGCCGCAAACATGGCTGCCTCCGGAAACCTTGATACCACCACGGGGCCTGTTTTTCTGGGACTGGATTCAGGGTCCACCACCACAAAGGCAGTTCTCGTAGACACGGAAGGAAAGATTATCTGGAGGTTTTACGACGTAAACGGTGGAAATCCTGTAGAGCTTGCTGTGAAGGTTTTAAAAGACCTTTACAGGAGGATTCCTTCCTCCGTTCATATTGCCCGTTCCTGTTCCACAGGTTACGGGGAGGCCCTTTTCCAGGCAGCCCTTGGGGTTGATTCCGGCGAAGTCGAAACCATTGCCCACTTTAAAGCTGCAGATTTTTTTGTTCCCGGGGTAGAATTCCTCCTGGACATCGGAGGCCAGGACATGAAGTGCCTCCACATGAAAGACGGGGCTATTACTTCTATCCAGCTTAACGAAGCCTGTTCTTCCGGCTGCGGAAGCTTTCTTGACAACTTTGCCCGCTCCCTGGGGATGGATATACAGAGTTTTTCAAACAAAGCCCTTTTGGCAAAAAAGCCCGTAGACCTGGGAAGCCGCTGTACAGTCTTTATGAACAGCCGTGTCAAACAGGCTCAAAAAGAAGGTGCCTCGGTAGGGGACATTTCTGCAGGGCTTTCTTATTCGGTAATAAAAAATGCCCTCTTTAAAGTAATAAAACTAAGGGACCCTGCCACCCTGGGTTCAAAAATCGTAGTCCAGGGGGGGACGTTTAATAATGATGCTGTCCTAAGGGCTTTTGAAAAGATTGTTGGAAAAGATGCCGTCCGGCCTGATGTGGCAGGGCTTATGGGAGCCTATGGTGCAGCCCTGATTGCCCGGGAAGAATGGATAAACCAGGGATCGGATTACAACGCCAGGTCAAGCATTGCCGGCCCCCAGGCCCTTGAATCATTTAAGGTTGACCTGGATTTAACCCGCTGCGGAGGCTGTGCCAACAACTGTCTTTTGACAATAAACACTTTTTCTTCCACTGACGGCCAGTCCGGGGAGAGAGTCAGGAAATTCATAACCGGAAACAGATGCGAACGGGGAGCAGAAATGGTACTGCAGAAAACAGAATCCGGGGTACCTGACTGTTCTGTGGTAAACACTGCCTCCGGAACGGAAAAACGTGAAAAGACGGAACCCCTTCCAAACCTTTTCAACTGGAAATATAAAAGGCTTTTCCGGTACCAGGCCCTGAAACCCTCTGAAGCCTACAGGGGGGATGTGGGAATTTTAAGGGTCCTCAATATGTATGAGAACTACCCATTCTGGTTTACATTTTTTACCAAACTGGGCTTCCGGGTAAGGCTTTCGCCCCGTTCCTCCAGGAATATTTACGAAAAGGGCTTGGAGACAATACCTTCGGAGTCCGTATGTTATCCGGGTAAAATAACCCACGGGCATTTACAGGCCCTTTTGGACGCCGGGATAAAATTCATCTTTTACCCCTGTGCCCCCTACGAAATAAAAGAAGATCCGGGGGCAGGAAACCATTACAACTGCCCCATTGTTACAAGCTATCCGGAGGTGCTTAAAAACAATGTGGAGGCCCTGAGGGATTCTTCTGTTCTTTTTATGAACCCCTTCCTTCCCATTGACAATAAAAAGGCCCTTACCCAGAGGCTTTTTGAAGAAATGGGGGATAAATTCTCCATTCCCTTTGTGGAAATTTCAGGGGCGGTGGATGCTGCCTGGGCGGAACAGGAGAAATTCCGGCTTGAAACAGCCCAAAAAGGAGAGGAAACACTAAAATACCTTAAAGAAAACAATTTAAAAGGTGTTGTTCTGGCAGGCCGCCCCTACCATCTTGACCCGGAGATTAACCACGGGATTCCGGAACTTATAACAGGCCTTGGGCTTGCCGTCCTTACGGAGGACAGCGTCGCCCCCCTGGGACATATAGAAAGACCCTTGCGGATAATCGACCAGTGGACTTACCACAACCGGCTTTACAGGGCCGCCCAGTTTGTATCCCAGGAAGAAAACCTGGAACTGGTACAACTTACGAGTTTCGGTTGCGGTCTGGACGCAGTTACATCGGACCAGGTACAGGAGATTCTTGATGCAAAGGGAAAAATGTACACCCTTATCAAGATAGACGAAGGTTCAAACCTGGGGGCTATCAGAATCAGAATGAGGAGCCTTATTTCTGCAGTAAAAGAAAGGGAAAAAAGCAAAATAAAAAGGGAAAGAAAATCCAGTGCCTATAAGAGGGCTGTTTTTACAAAAAAAATGAAAAAACAGCACACCATTCTTGCACCCCAGATGTCCCCTATTCATTTTAATATTCTGCAGAAAGCCTTTGAGTACAGCGGATACAATTTTGTAATCCTCCCGGATGTGGATCCCCACTGTATTGATGTAGGCCTTAAATATGTAAACAATGATGCCTGTTATCCCTCCATAATAGTTGCAGGCCAGATGATCCAGGCCCTCCAGTCAGGAAAATACGATCCGGATAATACCAGCCTGATTATAACCCAGACCGGAGGAGGCTGCCGGGCAACAAACTATATCGGATTTATCCGCAGGGCCCTGGCAGACTGTGGTTTTTCCCAGGTTCCGGTAATTTCATTAAGTGCCCAAGGTTTTGAGGGAAATCCGGGCTTTAAGATTTCCCTGCCCCTTATCCACCGGGCCTTAATGGCTGTGATGATAGGGGATGTGCTTATGCGCTGCCTTTACCGGGTGCGGCCCTACGAAAAGGAAAAAGGAAGTGCCGATTCCCTTGGGGAGAAATGGACCGAAGCCGCAAAAAAACAGATAAAAAGCCTTTCCATAGGCAAGTACAAAAAACTCATCCGGGAAATGGTAAGGGATTTTGATACCCTCCCCCTGAACCCGGTACATAAAAAAAGAGTTGGTGTTGTAGGGGAAATCCTGGTTAAATTCCATCCTACTGCAAACAATAACATTGTAAAGGTTATAGAAAAAGAAGACGGGGAATGCGTAATGCCGGATTTGGCAGACTTCCTGTTTTACAGTATCTCCAACGGGATTTTCAAGCACCGCAAACTGGGCTTTCCAAAAAGCTCGGAACGGAACGCAAGAATTTTAATTTTCCTTTTGGAGCTTTACAGAAAAGAAATTAAAGCCGCCCTAAAGCAGAGCCGGAGGTTCCTCCCGCCGGAGTCTATTTATACCCTCCAGGAAGGGGTAGACGACATTGTTTCCCTTGGAAACATGACAGGGGAAGGCTGGTTCCTGACTGCAGAAATGGTGGAGCTTATCAAATCGGGAGTTGAAACCATTGCCTGTGTACAGCCCTTTGCCTGCCTCCCCAACCATGTAACCGGAAAGGGAATGATAAAGGAATTAAGGAGAAGATACCCCGGTGCAAACATTGCAGCAATCGACTACGACCCGGGGGCCAGCGAGGTTAACCAGCTCAACAGGCTCAAGCTCCTCCTTTCAAATGCAAAACCAGGGGTTCACCCCGACGATACAAAAAAGACTATTTAAAAGGACATGGATATCAAGCCGGCAGAATCAGTAGTATTCTTCCGGCTTTTTAATTAAAACCGCCCGTTTATACCGTAAAACAGAAAATACCCCCTGACTTACCCTATGCAGGAAGGCCCTGGCTGTTACCAGGAAATTGTAACGGCAGCCGAAAACTCCATTGAATGGACAAAGGGCAGCCCGGTTTTTATCCAAAGGTTATAAAGGGGGAAAAAACACCTCAAAAGAATTCCCGGTCTCAGATTTTCCAAGGTATTGAACACCACCTCCCCCCTTAACGAAGGCATAAAAAACCTTCCACGGGACCAGTAAAATTCATTGGCTTTCTTTACCAGGGATTCTTCGTTTTCTTCCAGCACGGACTCCCCAAGGGCAAACCTTGCAAAAACCGAAAGGCCCCCACCAATATAATAATCTGCAAAAGAGGTCTTAAAGACATAGGAAACGGGAAAGTCAAAAAGGACTGTTGTGGTAAAAAGCATCCTGTTTTCCAAAGAGGCAGGAAGCACCATTCCATTTACATACAGGTTTCTTGTAAAATAAATGTTTACTGCAGGGGAAAATTCCAGGTTGTCCAAAAACGGAAGGCGGAAAACAGCCCCGGGGGAAGGAACAATCTGGGAAGAATCACTGGAAAGCCCGTCAGAATTCACCACAGCCTGGATTCCCCCAAAAACAGAAAAATCAAACATTTTTCCTTCTCCAAAGAAAAGTCCCGGACATAAAAAAATTGCAAGAACAAAAAAATTTTTCCTCATCCCTGCAATTATATATCTTTAGCCTAAAAGAAACAATCTTATTGAATCTCCACCGAATGTCCGAATCTGTTCCATGAAGTTCGGCAAGAATGCCTGGCAGGAATATCAAGCAGGAATATCCGATGCCCGGCAAGAATGCATGGCATTCCAGCCTGGCAAAACATTTTGCAAACTCCAGGATTTTTACTTGCTGACTGGTTAAAAGCGTCCTTAAAAAAAACAAAGGTTGAATAAATTTTCTTTTTAAAGTATTTTGTCCGGGAGGTTGCTTTGATGAAATTTCTTGTACTTTCCGACATACACGGCTCATTCCTGGATCTGGAAAGAACCCTGAAAACCCCGGAATCCATTTCCTGTGACAGGCTTATAATCTGCGGGGACTACCTTAACCATGGGCCGAGGAATTCCATCCCGGAGGGCTACGACCCAAAGGCCTGTGCCGGAATCCTTAATTCTTTTAAGGAAAAAATAATCTCCGTCAGGGGAAACTGCGACAGTGAGGTTGACCAGATGCTTTTGGACTTTCCGGTACTGGAAAGCTCTGCCAGGATTTTTATCCCCCATGAAAAAACCTCAGAAACAGAATCCAGGTCTTGCGTAACGGGAATTTTTATACACCACGGGCACCTGTTTTCCAAAGAAGAACTCATAAAAGGGAATACCCCGGGGACGGTTTTTATCCAGGGACACACCCACATTCCGGTTTTGGAAAAAGAAAAGGGGTTCCTGTTTTTTAATCCGGGGTCAATTTCCATTCCAAAAACAACGGCAGGAAAAACTTTCGGCACAATAGATGTAAAAAAAGACAACCTGGTTTTCCGGCTTAAAAATCTGGATGGCAGAATTCTGGAAGAACTTGAGTTTGCAAGATAATTTTTCCGCAGCATTTTTTACTGCCCGCCGCCATTCATCCATTGTGTAATTTCCTTCCTCCAATCCTATTTGTGACCTTATTGAAAAAAATCCCGGCAGCCTTTATATTTTAGAATTATGGCTATACAGATTTTTGGTACAGGCAAATGCTTTGAAACAAAAAAAGCCCAGAGGTTCTTTAAGGAACGGAGGGTGGATTTTCAGTTTATTGACCTGAAAGAAAAAGGGTTCAGCAGGGGTGAACTGGAATCTGTACTTAATGCCCTGGCAAGGGAGTTTCCCTCAAAAATCCAGGCCCTGGATTTTATGGCAGATTCGCAAAGCCGGGATTTTACCGAATTCAAATACCTTGATGACACGGAAAAATTTGAAAAACTTTTGGAAAACCCCCTCCTTGTAAAAACCCCGGTAGTAAGGAACACAACGGAAAAAAAAGCCACCCTTGGATACTGCCCCCAAGTCTGGAAAGACTGGCTCTGAATCTTTTGGAAACCGGTGTCAGAAAGGGGAAAACTTCCGGGAAAAAAACTTTTACATTTTAAGCCTGGTAAAAAGCCCCTTTAAAACTCTGTACCTGAAAGCCGCATTAAAAGCCGGGCCGGCCCCCTCTTGAAATACTGAATTATAAGAGGGCTTGTTTTTTACCTGAAGAGCTTTTTTCTCGCCCAAAGGAAACTGACCACATGGGCCATAAAAGTCAGGAACCAGGAAACAGGATATGACACATAGAGGAATGTGATTGTGTGAAACCTTTCTATCTGGAAGACCGTGGCTATCCAAAGCAGCCTTAATCCGCAGGCACCCACAAGAGAAACCACCATTGGCAAAAGGGAATATCCGATTCCACGGAGGATTCCTACCATTACATCCATCATACCGCAAAGCGCGTAGGTAGGCCCTATTATCCTTACACGGTCAAGCCCGGCATTTATTACGTCCTGGCTGGGGGAATAAATCTGCAAAAGCCAAGGCCCGAATAAAACCATTGCCCACCCAAGCATTAATCCAACACCGAGTACACAAAGCTGGCTTGTAATCACCACGGAATTCAAACGGTTTTTTTTACCGGCCCCCATTGTCTGGGAAGTTGCAGTTATGGCAGCCTGGTGGAATGCGTTCATCGAAACATACACAAAACCTTCCAGATTGGAAGCCGCAGAATTTCCTGCAATTACAGTGGGACCGAAAGAATTAACAGAAGACTGTATGACCACATTGGAAAGGGAAAAAACTATTCCCTGAAATCCTGCCGGAAGCCCGATCCGCAAAATCTTGAAAAAGATTTCCCGGTTTATTTTTAGCCTGCCAATATACAGCCTAAAGCCCCCCTGCTCCCTAAACAGGCACATGAGAACCAGGACGGCAGATATAAACTGGGAAATAACGGTTGCAAGGGCCACCCCTGCTACATCCATTTTAAACGATATTACAAAAAACAGATTCAGGGCTACATTGATTATTCCGGCAAAGAGCAGAAAATATAAAGGTCTTTGGGTATCACCCTTTGCCCTGAGAAGTGCACTGCCAAAATTGTATACCATTGTAGCCGGCATTCCAAGAAAATAAATCTTGAGATAAAGGGTTGCCAGAGGCAAAACTTCCGGAGGGGACTGCATAAGCTCAAGAATTTTTCTGGAAAAGAAAAAACCTCCCAGGGAAAGAATTATCCCGCTTATAAAACTTATAAGAACAGAGGTATGGACAGTCTGGTTAAGGTGCCTCTGTTTATTCGCCCCATAATAGGTGGCTGCAACAACATTGGAGCCAATGGACAAACCGATAAAAAGATTTGTCAAAAGATTTATAAGGGAAGTCGTAGAGCCTACGGCAGCAAGGGAGTTGTTCCCGGCAAAGCGTCCTACAACAACAACATCTGCAGCGTTAAACAACAGCTGCAGGACGCTGGAAAAAACCAAGGGAACAGAAAATCTAAGGATTTTTCCAAGAATAGGCCCCGAGGACATATCAATTTCGTAATTTTTATTTGTCTTCATAGTTACAGTTTTTCAGTCTTCTCCATTTTACTTTCGTACCAAATAATTAACTACACATTTTATTATAAACAAAGGCAAAGAAGTGCACAAAAAAAACACCCCCTCAGCTCATTTTTGAGATTACAATCCTTTCTGCTAAAGTCTAAGCCCCCGGTAAAAAAAAATCAATATATGATACCCATTACCTGAAAGTTTAAATTTTTTTAATAAATATTGAACGGAAAAAAAGGAAACAAAGTCCTGCCTTTGCTCTGATAAAACGGACAAACATCCGGCTTGACTCTGCAAAAAAAGGAAAAAATAACAGAATGTTTTACTTGAAAATATTTTTTTCTGTTTATAAAATACATTTGCTAAAATAAAAGGGTTTGATATGTTAAAAAACGCAAATATTTTTGAAAATACACCTGTTCCCAAGGCTGTTGCAATTCTTGCCTTGCCTACAGTGCTCAGTATGCTTGTAAATGTTGTCTACAATATGGTTGACACATTCTTTGTTTCAAAAACAGGAGACCCGAATCAAGTTGCAGCAGTTTCTATTGCAACCCCTGTTTTTTTATTACTGATGGCTGCAGGAAACATTTTCGGAATCGGCGGCAGTGCCTTTGTTTCAAGGTCTCTGGGAAGAAAAGAATACACTCTGGTAAAAAAAATTTCCTCATTCTGTTTTTATACAAGCATCGGAGTCGGGATAATAATGGGGATTGTTTTTCTTCTTGAAATGCCCTTGATTCTTAAACTATGCGGGGCAAGTGACAACACTGCCGGATATACAAAGGACTATCTTGTTTACATAGCCTATGGGGCTCCCTTTGTTGTGGTTTCCTGTGCTTTCAGCAATATTGTCAGGGGGGAAGGTGCCGCAAAGGCTTCAATGATAGGAATGATGCTGGGAACAATTGTAAACATCATACTGGATCCAATTATGATTCTTTCCATGAATATGGGTGTGGCAGGTGCTGCAATTGCAACAATAATAGGCAACATCTGTTCCTTTGTCTATTACCTCTGGTATCTTCTCAAAAAAGACAACAGCCTGTTGTCAATCAGTCCTAAAGACTTTGATTTTAGAAACGGAATCTTTAAGAATGTTTTTGCCATCGGGACTCCGGCATCTTTAAATAATATTCTCATGAGTCTTTCAAATATAATAATGAACAATTTTCTTGCCCGGTATGGTGATATACCGGTGGCAGCAATGGGAATTGCAAGTAAGGCAAATATCCTGGTCGTATTTATACAGCTTGGACTGGGTATGGGAATACAGCCCTTAATCGGATACAATTACGGGGCAAAGAATTTCAAAAGAATGAAGGCGGTAATGAAATTCTCCATGGTGTGCAATTTGATTTCCAGCACGGTTCTTACAATAATATATCTGATTTATGCCGAAACCATCATAGGCTGTTTTATAGACAATCAGGAAATTGTAGAATACGGTGCCCCTATGTTAAGGAGAATTATGATTTCCATGCCCATACTGGGAATTCTCTTTATTTTCGGATTTGCATTCCAGGCAATGGGAAAGGCTCTGCCGTCCCTTATCCTTTCCATAAGCCGCCAGGGCTTTGTTTTTCTCCCGATGCTTTTCATAGGAAGGGCAATTGCGGGGCTAAACGGGATAGTACTGGCACAACCGGTGGCGGATATTTTTTCTGTAGTGCTTGCTTTGGTAATGTTCCTTGCAATAAACAAAAATTTAAAAAAGCAGTTTACCGCAGGAACAGAACCGGCAGTTACAACGGAGGGCAACGGGTAGCTTCTCCTTGTTCGGGTTAAAATCCCCGCCGGAAAACCAGGTTGAGGCCCCGGATTACCCTCCGGCAGGGTCCCCTCTGTTTTTTTCAGTACACGGAAGGAATTTGATTTATGTCCGTTGTATATTCCGGGGAAAGAAAATCCCTCCGCATTGCTGTCCTGCCCCCGGAATAATTAAGCATATTAACCCCCATTGCAAGAGTTCCCCTGCCGTATTTTGCATTCAAGGCATCAAAGACCCCCATAAGGCTGTTCTCTTTTTCCTTTTTTTCTATTTTTTCCCTGTCCTCAAAAAGAAGGTTTCCTTCCTTTGAGTCCTGTAAATCAAGGAGAATAATCATCACCTTTTTATACCGGAATCCGGGTCTGTAAATTTTTCTCAGAATATCCAATGCCGAATTTAAAATAAAGGGAAAATAATCCGCAGGAAAACTGAAAACCGTTTTTTCAAAACATCTGTAAGGCGGCATTTCCACCCCGTCTACAAAGTTTTTTCCCGTTGTAATATAAACTCCAACCCCACCGCATTTTTGGCCTTCCCTCTTCATTCTTAAAAAGGCTGTTACGGTAAAATCTGCAAGAGCAGCCTCCAGGGAAACAAGAGCCTCCGTTTTTTTTCCGAAAGATTTGCTGCAAGTTATGTTTTTGTGTTTTTCCCTTTTTACAAAAAAACCGCCGTTAATATGCCCCGGGATTCCTCTTAATTCCTGCCATGTGGTTATGCCCGTAATGGTAAGAAGTTTTTTTATTTTATCCAAGGGCTGGTTTACCAAATCACCGGCTGTATAAATCCTGTTGCGGTGTAAAACCAAAGCCCTTTGCAACCCAATCCCCCAAATATCCTTTACCGGACAGTCCTTTAAAATTTCTTTCCCGGCAACCTTGTCCCAGATAAAAATCCCTGTATTCTGCTTTGCCAGTTTGTTGCACAATTTTGCCAGGGTTTTTGTAGGGGCAACTCCTATGGAAACCGGAATATGTATTTCCTGAAAAATCCGGCTTTGAATCCTACAGGCTGTTTCCATGTAAAAGGAATTCCCGTAATCCGGTAAAAACAAAAAACTCTCATCTATGGAATAAATTTCCACCTGCTCCGAAAATTCCCCGTAAACCCGGTTTAACCGGGAACTTATATCCGCATAAAGAGTGTAATTGGAAGAAAAAACCCTTACATCTTTTGCCCTGAAAAGATTCTTTACCTCGCAGTACCTGTCCCCCCGCTTAAACCCCTGATTTTTACACTCCCGGTTTAAGGCTATGATAATCTCGTCATTATTAGAAAGCACTGCGATTGCCTTTCCTTCCAAATCCGGCCTGAAAATCCTCTCACAGGAAGCGTAAAAGGAATTGGCATCAATATGAAAAATCATAGAATTCTCACTGCAGCCCTTACAATCCCGAAAACAGATTCAACATAGTTTTTTCCGCCATGGGTGTCGGTGTAAAAAAAACTTTTTCCGGAAAAACACCGGTTGCCGGAGCCTTGCACCTCGCCAGCCCTGTCTCTAAAAAATAAAGAAGACTCTTCTTCCAAGGTCACACACAAAAAGCGGCCCCCACTTTCTACAACGGCAACCGCACCCCTTAAAGGAGGTAATGAGGAATCAACAACCAGAATATCCCCCTTAGTTATCCCCTTTCCGGGGTTATCTTTCCCCTGATAAACCATGATAAATGTACTGGCAGGATGTTTGACAAGAAGAGAATTTAAATCTATTGCCGCCTTTTCATACCCCTGTGCAGGGGAAGGAAACCCTGTTTCATTCATGCTTATACTATACAACTGTATAGTATAACTGTCAAGCTTTTTGTTTTTTTCCATCAAAAACTCCATTTTATAAAAAAAATTACCATTATTTGAATTTATGCCTTATAATTAAGCTGTCAAATATTGATTGCTCAATTATTTTACAAACGGAGGAAAAAAATGAAAGCAATGGATCTTTTTGAAGCTTATAAACAGGATAAACTCCCGAAAGACGAGGGCTATATAGTTTCTTCTTTCTTTTCGGAACAATCCACCTATTCAATGTACGAAATAATATCCTATTCCGGGGTAAAAGCGATTTTTGCCGGAGAGGACTCAATAACTTTCCAGTCCAACGGTAAAAAAGTCCATGTTCTTGTGGAACCGGCCTCATACCCTACGAAAAGTATAGAGCCTTACTGCCGCTCCAGTGCAGAACAGATTCCGTTAAGGTTTAAGGAACTGAATATACTGACTGCAAAAAACCAGTCCCGGGTTATGTCAAGTAAGAAACCCATTGATTCACTTTCCTCGTTTACTATAACCAAACCTTCCGGTATAAATTTCTGTTTTGTTTTTTACATGAGGCCGGATGTATTTGATTCTTTGCAGCTCCTTATGGAAAAAACCCTTAATAAGGAAGGTCTTGTACCCCAGTCTGATGCAAAAAAAGCAGCGGAAATTGTTGTGGAAACCGTAAAAAAAGAAATGACCTGGGACAAAGACAGGGAATAGATTACAGGCTTTTTTTTCATTTATCTCATGCTGAATTTGTGGTAAAATCAAGTAATCTCACAGGTTATTCAGGAGGCGGTCATGAGACTGAGAAAAAAACTTTTGTTATCCATACTTTTGGTAGCCCTGGTTCCTTATACAATAGGTCTTGTGGTTGTCCGTGCTGTTACGAAAAAAAGCATCACCGGAGATGTTCTTACAGCCCTTACATCCTACGGTGAAAACATCTCCGACGCATTTGGTGATTTTTTTTCACAAAAGATTAACTACACAAGGGCAATGGCAGGTTTTTCCGCTGTAAAAGATTTGAATTGGCCGGAGGTAAAGGCTGCGATTGCGGAACTTAACGAATATGCCTACGAAGATTTTGTTCTTGCAAGGGAAGACGGCTCATACTACAAAAACACAGTTTTCGGGAATCCGTATTACGGGGGTCTCATTTCCCAAAATGACAAGGAACAAAATGCAGAACTTAAGTATCTTACCGACAGGGATTATTACAAGTACCTTGTAGCCGAAAACACCTCCGGAGAATTCAGGAGCATTGTAACCGACCCTGTGGTTTCCCTATCTACAGGGGCGACCCAGATTATATGCGGTTCCTCCGTCATAAAGAACGGAAAGGCTGTGGGGTTGGTGGGGGCAACCCTGACACTCAGGGAAATTGAAAAAATGTATACTTCAACTATCGGACAGTTTAAGGAAACATTTGGATTACATGCTGTTGCCGTAGTACAGAATACAAAAGGTGAAAATATAATAAACTACCAGTATGATGAAAACGGCAGGGGATATGTAAACAAGAACTGGGAAATGAGCCCGGAAATGACGGAAGCCTTTGCTTTGATGAGCAGTAACTATACCGAACCGGTTCAATTTAAGGCCAACGGCCGTAACTATTATGCAGCTATGTGCAGTGTACCCAATTCCGGGTACAAGGTTTTTATTGCAGCACCGGAACAGGATTTATTTAAAGCCGTTTACTATATCCAGAGTGCAATGCTTGTTTTAATCGGGATTACAGCCTTTCTGATCATCCTCATCTCCCTTATTCTGGCGTTCAGAATGGTTAAACCTCTTAATTCCACAGCCAAAACCCTAAAAGATATTGCTTCCGGCAACGGGGATTTAACATACAGGGTTGAAATACTTGGACATGACGAAATTTCTTCTGTTGGTAATTATGTAAACGATTTTATAAGTTCACAACATACAATGATTTCAAAAATCCGCGAGCAGGGAGAAAAACTCCAGCAGGTTTCCCAAAACCTTGCAAACCATACGGAAAACATCAGCAATCAGGTTTCTGCCATTGCAAACGGGGTTTCCGACCTGAATTTCCAAACAGAGGAGCAGAGTGCCTCTGTTACGGAAACCTCCGCCACCATTAAAGAGATTTCCCAGAACATCGAAAACCTTGCAAAAATGATTGAAACCCAGACAGAAGCCCTTTCCGAGTCTTCTGCCGCCATACAGCAGATGGTTGCAAGTTTTGAATCCATAAGTACAAATCTTGACAAGGCAGGAAAGAGCTTTGACAACCTACAGAAATCCTCCAGTGAAGGAAAACAGAGTATCGGTAATGTCCAGGAACTTGTTTCCCAGGTTTCGGCAGAATCCGAGCATCTTGTGGAAACAAACGAAATAATAAATTCCATCGCTTCCCAGACCAACCTGCTTGCAATGAATGCCGCCATAGAGGCAGCCCATGCCGGGGAATCCGGAAAAGGGTTTTCTGTTGTGGCAGACGAGATAAGGAAACTGGCAGAAGATTCTTCTTCCCAATCAAAGGGAATTGAACAAGCCTTAAAAAGCATTGTAGAAAAAATAAATACTATTGTGGAGGCTTCTACAACAGCCCGGACTGCATTTGACAGTGTGGCAGAAAATATTAACGAAACCACAAAATTGACCGGGGAAATTGCCGTATCCATGAGGGAACAGAACGAAGGCAGCAAGAAGGTTATTGAATCCTTAAAGAGCATGGAATCCATTACAGTCCAAATACGGGACGGCTCCGTGGAAATGAATTCCGGGGCCTCAATGATTCTTAAAGAAATGAACAGGCTGGCCTCTGTCTCGGAAAAAGTCTCCCAGACATCAAGGGATATTGCCCGGGCAACGGAACAGATTACGGAGGTGGTGGATTCCATATCTGAAACCAGCTCCAGCAATACGGAAGCCGCAGATGTATTAAATGAGCTTACCGGGAAATTCAAGTTGTAAAATTACTGCAAGGGGCAAGGTCTTTTATCAAAGTGCCTTTACGGAATATCCCGGTAAAGTATACCCCTGCCCCGGAAGAACACCCGGCAAAGTGGAGTTTCCCGGCCTTTAAGTACCGGGGCTACCTCCGGACAGAGAGTTCCGGCTCTACCTTGCAGGAGTAGGGGTGGCGGGAGCCAGGGGGAGCAGCCTCTTTGATTTTCCCCCTCACCTGTTAAAGATGCTCCCCCCCCTGAATTTTGTTGCCGGACCCGACAAATCAATAGATTTGGAAACATATTTATTTCGGGCTTTTTTTGTGATAGAATTACCTCGAGGTTTCGGTTTTAGTGAAAAGGACTTTTTTTTCTTTTGAGAATTTCTTTCCCACTCCGGTAGGGCGGTTTGTCCTGGGCTTTGCCCTTATTTTTATGTTTCCGGGAGTTTTTTCAGCCACCATTACCTGGAAAGGTACCGGTACAGCCTCTTACGGAGTAAGTTCCAACTGGGATTTGGGAAGGGTTCCGGTCCCCGGTGACAATGTAGTTTTTCCCGATTCTCCTTCCAGGCAGGTTATTACTGTTCCTAACGGGGACACAATAGATGTAAACACAATTATTCTTGGGGAAAACAACACCCTGGTCCTCGGAAACGGCGGAAAGCTCATAGTTGACGGGACAATGGAAATAAAAGCCGGTGGTATGCTGAATAATTCCACCACCGTAAATATCACAATTGGTTCAAACCTTGTCAATAAGGGCAGTGTTTCTTTAAGCGGCTCTTCTGCTTCCCTTTCTGTTTCTGGTGTTGTAACCGGAACCGGCAGTATTTCAGGAGGTTCCGGAAATCTGGAATTCAGCGGCTTTTTCCAACAGGCTGAAGTTTCTTTGGAAAGCGGCCCTGCCGCTTTCGGCGGCGAATGTTCCGTTTCCGGGGACTTTACGGCAGGGAGCGGAAGGGTGGATTTTGGAGCAGACTGTACGGTAGGAGGTACCCTGACTGCAAGCTCCGGAACCACGGTTTTTGAAGGGAACCTGGAAGCCGGTGCCTTTGTCCACAACAACGGCGTAACGGAATTTTCGGGAACAAAACAGAGCGTCACCGGTTCCGGAACAGGTTTTGAATTTTATAATACCACTGTTTTTCCAGGCAGTGCCGTTACTTTTTTAAAAAACACTGAAATCACCGGGGCACTTGCAAATAACGGGATTATCAACCTTTCCGGGACTGAGGGACTTGAAGTTTACGGAATAACATCCGGAAACGGAAGCATATCCGGGGATTCCGGGAATCTGGTTTTTACCGGGGACTGTACCCAAAACAGCATAAGTTTAAATTCCGGAACTGTTTCCTTTGCCGGAAACTGCACCCTTACAGGCAATTTTACCGCAGGAAGCGGTACAGCCACCTTTGGAAAAGACTGTTCCGTAGGGGGAATTTTTAGTGCAAGCACCTCTGTTACGGTTTTCAGGGGGAACCTGGAAGCAGGCACCTTTGAGCATAATAACGGAAGGGTGGAATTTTCCGGAACTGTAAAAAACCTTACAGTCTCAGGAACCGGGGGCAGTCTGGATTTTAACGAAGTTTTCATCACTGCCGGTACTGATGTTCTGGCATTTTTGGATTTGACTGTGGCAGGAAACCTTACCAACAATGGAACCCTTACCTTTTCAGGAACTGCCGGCATGAAAGTGGACGGGACAACCTCCGGAAGCGGAAGCATTACAGGGGATTCCGGAAATCTGGTTTTTACCGGGGACTGTTCCGTAGGGGGAACCCTTACTGCAAGCACCGGCACTACGGTTTTTAAGGGGAACCTGGAAGCCCAAGACTTTGTCCACAACGGCGGGATAGCAGAATTTTCAGGCAGCCAAAGCCAGAATGTAACCGGAGCCAATTTTACGAGCCTTTACAGGATTTACATAGACAAACCATCTTCCGATATTAAATTTTCCGAACCAGTAAATTTTGCAGACCTTTACGCAGCAGCCTGCCGGAATATAACCTTTTCAAAATCTGTAACAGGAACCGGGCTTTCGGAATCTTCTGACACAGTAAAAATCAGTTCCTCCGGTGATATTCTGTTTTGGGAGGGGCTTTCCATAGAAAAAGGTAATTTTGTTGTTACCGGGGGAAATTCCCTGGTTGTAACCGGGGCCTTCAATCTTAAAGCCGGAAATGCGGATCTTGATTTGGATGACGGTGAAATTTCTTTTAACCAGACAGTGGAAATTACCGGAAACGGGATTTTGACCGGCGGGGAAATTTCAATTTTGAATGATTTTAATTCCAATAACCTTACAGTAAATAATTCCGGGTTGTTTTTGCTAAAAGCCTCTCTTGCTGCAGACAACTTTACCCAGAACCAGGGGGATTACGGCACCGGGGAAAACCAGATTCAGGGGAATATTACCTCCAACGGAACAATCGTATTTGAAAATGATGTTTTTATCGGTCTTACGGGAGAAAGCGGCGGAATAGTTTTTAAGGCAGGAACCGGGGAAACCATAGACATAGATGGAAATCTTTTTGTAACAAGGGATTTTACCCCGGAAAACCCCCTTAAGGCCCAAAACATCCTCCTGGCTTCCGGTAAGGTTACATTAAGAACCGGCAACAGTTTTGAGGCTGAAAAGGATTTGATTTTGCTGGGAGCCGGGGCAGACTTTGATGACGGTGCCTCCGGTGTTACAGGTTTGTTTTCCTACTTTAATACAGGAAGGGACGGACTTTCCATTGCAAAGCCAAGCCTTTCTGCCCTACCCTCAAAATTTCCGGACGGAACAATGTTTCCGGACGGAACCTCAATTCCTTTCGCCGGGACTTTTTCAGATTTAACCGGGGTAAACCTTAAGGCAGGAAAAAACTTTTATGCCAACGGAATAGACCTGGAAGGAACCGGAAAGTGGAACCTTTATCTTCCGGATAACGGCTCCGCCCTTTCTGCCTTTGCCGAAGCCTACAATCTCACTGTTTCCAATTCAACAGTTATATGTTCGTCTTCCGGATCAGCCTGGGTAGCAGCCGGGGAAAACTGCACCAACGGAGGGGGAAACTCCAACTGGGATTTTACAAAGCCTGAAATTGTTCCCGACAACCAGGCTCTTAAAGAAGGGGAAACAGGCTCCGGAACCTACACAATTACCGACGACACAATCAGGATTGAATTTACAGAATCCATAGAAAACCGGAATAACGAAATTTCAAAGGCTGTTTCCAATATCAAATTTATGAAAAACGGAACACCTGTTTCCTTTACGGGAACTTTTACAGACCCCCTGTGCAGAACTTCTACTGACGGGAAAGGAAATCTTTTTGTTTTTTATATAAGAACCTCCTTGGACGGAATTTCCGGTGAAAGATGGAATACAGACGCTACTGGAATTTCCCCGGGGGAAAACGAAAGCACGGACAGAGGAAGAGGTTCCACCCAGCCTGTCCACAGGGATGTTGTACCCTCCATAACACTGCCTGCTGCCCTGGATTCTGTATTCCAAACATTAAGGGACGAACATAAAAACCGCATCTGCCATTATTCCGAATCCGGTGGAACCGGTAAAAAAGGCACTTTTACAGAAACAAAGGACAGATGCCCCCCTGTTATTGCAGGGGTTTACACCGGGCAGGAAACCCACGAAAATGAAATGGGGTTGCAAAAGCCCTACGACAGCCACAACTTTATAGAGATTTATTATTCCGAGGCTGTTTCCATAGGAAACCTGGCACCGGATTGCGAAAACATAAGGGTCTCCGACAGTTTCGGGACAGCAGATTCCCACGGAGGAAGCATTGTTTCCGAAGAATCAGGAGGGCTGGAAATAACAGGTTTCTGCCGGATAGAAAAAGGCCTTTTGGAAACAGGAACCAGGGAAAATCCCTCCGACAATACAGTACACAGCCTTTACAGGAACTTTTCCAGGGACGGAACGGACGCAGAATCAGCCCAGAGCCACCGGGTCAGGATTTCCATTGCAGGATACCGGGAAGTTTCTGAAAATAAAATCATAAACGGCATTGAGTGCAATTTTTGGCCTGGCTTTATAGAAAAGGCTGAAACTCCTTCCGGTAAGGTTGAGCCTTTTTCCAATCAATACATAACAGAAAGCAGCTCCGGTACCAGGGGATTCTGCATTAAAGCATATAACCCGGATTCTGTTCCCTTTGATTACGGGAACTTTCCCAGGGAGGATCCATTCCCCCGGAGTGAAATAACAGTTAATACAGATATTTCGGGGCTTTACGGCAAGTGGGATACAGAAAAACCGGGGTTTGCCTGGTTCTCCGTAAACAGGGACGGGAACCGGTGGGAAAATTTTGAAAACACAGCAGAAGTAATACCTCTACAAAACCAAAACGGAAAAATCACCGGATTTGAAGTACATATCACCGACAATTTCTGTAATGCTGCTACCAGCGAATACCTGTGGCGCTCCAAAAGAGGCTGGTTTGACGGTTCAAACAGTCAGGCAGGAGGAGAAAACGGTAAAATCCCGGAATCCTTTGGAGGAAGCAGGCCGGATTCCTTGCAGGGTAAAACCAGCGGCGGAATAAGGGAAAGTTCCCTGTATGATTGCCTGGGGTATTTTGAATTTTCAGACGGAAACACTGCTGCAACCCCGGAAAAAATATCCACAGAGGTAACTTCTTCTTTTATGACGGGAAAAGAAAGTTATGTCCATAATGCAACGGATGACCCCTATTTTTCCCTGGGTTTTAATTCCGAACAATGGTCAATTTCGGATTTAATATCTGTAAATTACAGGAACGGGTTTATCACCGACCTTGCAGGAAACAGGATGGACACAGCTCCGGATTATGAGTGCATTGACCGTATTCCTCCCGTAATCCTTCTTACCTTTGCCGGGGCAGGAAAAAATCAGCTTTATATTTTGTTCTCAAAGCAAATGTCGCTGGGAAGTGTAAACGGAGCAAACACAGTTGATGGAATAAAGGTAAAACTGGACGACTCGACCTATATTTCTCCGGTAAAAGCGGAAATACCTGAAGACAATCCCTATGCAATTCTCTTTACATTTGAGGACAACCTGGAATTTTCGGATATTACAGGGAAAAATTCAAAAAACGGAATCGAATTTGTTTCCTGTGCTTTGGTAAAAGACGACATCACGGGAAACGACGTTTATGTGCCTCCCATCTGTGATGTAATGCAGAATTTTATCTCCGGAACAGAAACCCACAGAATCTCGGATTTTGGTATCGGCATAGCCCAAGTTTTATACGGAACAGACGGAATACACGAAAAAGGTTTGTACGGAAACCAGGAAACAGCAGATTCCGGCGCTTTGCGGAATTTTGAATACGGTAAATCCGGCAAACTCCACGACAAAGACATTACGATAGGGATAAGGCTGAATCTTCCGGAAGAAGAACTGCCGGAAGAAAATCCTGTCTTATATTATGACTCCGGAATTGACGGAAACCTCCGGGGGGACTTGTTTACAGAATACACAAAGGGCCTTAAAAGGGAAGCCTGGCTGCCTTCAGCCTTAAACGCCTATTCCAGCAGGGGGAACACGGAAGCAAGAGCCATCAACCCCACTCCGGGAACATCGGGAAAACAATTACAGAATTTTTTAATACCGGCTTCAGATTACGAAATGGAGGAAGGAAACAGCATCGAAATGATTTTCTCCTACAAGGGGTTGTTCTGCGTAAATCTTGAAAACCAGGGGGATATTTCTTCCATCGTTCCCTGGGAATTCCGGATTGGGGAACTTGTCCCCCAAAGAGGCGGGGTTACAATTTTTAACAATGTAATAAACTCCCGGAACAGGGAACAGACAGTTTTGCAGGTCACTGTACCAAAATCAGGAAACCTTACGGTACAGGTCTTTACATTGGACGGGAATCTGGTAAAAACCCTTGCAAGAACCAGTGTAAACAAGGGTACCTACACCTACCGCTGGGACGGAACAAACGGCGCCGGAAACCCGGTTGCAAGGAGCCTTTACTTTGTAAAAATCACGGGTCCGGGAATTGACGAAATAAGAAAGGTTATGGTGGTTCAGTAACCGGAGGCTCAAAAGACAACGGTCGGGACATTTTCTAATCCTTAAAAAGCAAAAACCGCCCTGCATTTTTATATACAAAATGTGCCTCACGGTGCTGCCGGTAAAAACAAAAGGGAACTCGGAAGCATTTATAAAAATACCTCCGAAATCAAAGGAGAAACCGCAGAAAAAAACAAAAATTAAAAACACACCCGGAAAAAACCGAGCAAAAAAATCTTTTCTTTAAAATTCAGGGATTCAGTATTCCAGAAAACGGAAAAATATCAAAGGGCATCTCCATCCTGCCAGGAAACCGAATCCTTTTGCAGCAGGAATTCAATAAAACCGGCCGCAGTTGCAAATGCAGACAGTACAAAAGCAAAAAGAAATTTCTTCACAGGCTGCCCGCCTAAAAAAATCCATAATTTAACACAGCAAAACATGGATTACAAGAAAATCGGTAAACAAAACGCCGAGTTTCTAAGGCGGCTTTGGCACCAGGAAAGCCCAACCTTTCCAAAAGCCCCTAGCCAAAGCCCCCGAATTCAGCTTACGCTGAATTCGGATACAGATGCCGGTTCCAAATAAGGAAACATAGCATAGGGGGTCCAGGGGTACTCCCCTGGTCGGTGTAAGGAAGGGGTGAGGGTCTAAGGGAGAGGGGAAACCTACGCATCGAAAGCGTTGGTTTCCCCTTTCCCTTGAAATTTGACTACTTTTGAAAAAGTAGGTTTTACCCTGCTTTACCAAAGCAGCCAAAGCGTGTTACCGCGCAGAGCGGACGAGGCGGAAGCCGCAGCTGTCGTACCGGCCGCAGGGGTTGTTGCTGCTCCGGCACGAGACGGCACAGTTCGAGGAGAAGCCGTCCCAACTGCCGCCACGCCCTACCCGAGTACTGCCGGTATCCGGTCCTGCAGGATCCTCTGTACCGCTGGGATAGCCGCTACTGCTGCCATACCGGTCCCAGCACCCCTCCCATACATTACCGCTCATGTCATAAAGCCCCAAGGCATTGGCTTGCTTTTTCCCTACCTCATGGGTCTTGCTGTCGCTGTTATCATACCACCAAGCCACATCATCCAGTGTATTGCTGCCACTGTATGTGTTGTCCCAACTGCCGTCTGTAATCCCGGCCTGGCCTCCCCGGGCAGCATATTCCCATTCCGCCTCTGTAGGGAGCCGGTAACCGTCAGCATCAAAATTACAGGTTACCGATTCCCAATCATCATAATCTTCAACACTGAACGATGTGGGGGAAGTTCCCCAGAGAGCAGGGTTTGTAGAGCCTTTGATGGTATAACAGGGGGTTAAGCCTTCTTTTATACTCAAAAGGTTACAGTATACGATTGCATCGTACCAGCTCACATGTTCCACAGGACGCCATTCCTGCACATCTCCCGCCGCAGGATTGCTGGTAAAACGACTGGGGTTTGGCTCTATGCCGTTTTGGTTCCCGGTCATTACGCTTACAAATTCCTCCTGGGTTACCTCGTAGGGGGAAATCCAGAAACTTGAGAAAGTTACTTCTGTGCCGTTTAGGGTGCATTTTCCACCTTCTACTTTTACTGTTGTAAATGGTATTTGTTCCCACTTTGCATACAGGGTTATGTCCCCGGTGGTGCCTTGGACAATTTCAGTTACAGCATTCCCGGTAAAATCTTCTGTCTTGTACCAGCCGGCAAAGGTGTATCCTGTTTTTACAGGGTCTTTTAGGATTATGGTCTCGGTCTCCACATTGTAGCTTGCAGGATTTTCCGGTGCATTGGTTCCACTCTCAAGCTCATAGGTTATGGTATAGTTTTCTAACCACTTGGCATAAAGGGTTATGTTGCTGGTGGTGCCTTGGGTGATTTCTGTTACCTGAGTGGTAAATTCTCCATCCTTGTACCAGCCTCCAAAGGTGTATCCTGTTTTTACAGGGTCTTTTAAGGTTATGGTCTCGGTCTCCACATTGTAACTTGCAGGGTTTTCAGGTACATTGGTTCCGCCGTCAAGCTCATAGATTATGGTGTAGTTTACCAGTTCCCACTTGGCATACAGGGTTATGTTGCCGGTGGAGCCTTTGATGATTTCTGTTACCTGAGTGGTAAATTCTCCATCCTTGTACCAGCCTCCAAAGGTATATCCTGGTTTTACCGGGTCTTTTAAGGTTATGGTCTCGGTCTCCACATTGTAGCCTGCAGGGTTTTCGTTTGTTGCTCCATCAACATTTACATAGGTTATGGTATAATCCCCTTCTTTTACCCACACTGCAGTATATTCAGTGTTTTTTTCCGGGTATTTTTCCGGCAGGGCAGGATTCCAGCCTGTAAGGTCGTAACCTTCCCTTACAGGAGATTCCTGCAGTGCAAGTTTTTCCCCCACCTTTCCGGTTAAGGTAAGGGTGGTTTTTCCGTCCTTAAAACTACCCTCCCCGGCATCAAAGGTCAGTGTAACCTGGGGGACTTCTGTCCCGACCCCTTCCCCGCCGCCTACGGCAATTTTACAGGCAAAAAAGCCTGTGCTCAAAGTGAGGGCTGCCAAAAGCAGCAGTCCCTTTAATGCAAAGCTCCGGGCTATGCCCGCATTTTTCTTTTGCATCGTTCTTTCCTCCATCTTTTTAATAAATTTGTGGGAATATAAAAAAAGGCGACATTTTCCCTTGAGGGAAAACACCGCCCTTTGTCACCGAATGAGGATTTTTCTGATTTGTTACATAAAGATACTACT
>JADIMM010000018.1 GCA_017694795.1 Candidatus Gallitreponema excrementavium | reverse complement strand
GTTGTAAGCGGGGAAATTGCAAGGTAGTCTCCGGTTTACTTGAGAATTATGGATTTTTGCTGTTTTACCCCGGTTTTAAATCCGGGGTTTATTCATTTTATCCGGTTCCAAGGATTTTCCCTGCCATCTTTTTTCGCTTCTTGACAACGAGTTGTTACCATAATAAACTGTTCTATCTGGTTTTGATTCTTGTTTATTTGAATTCTGCCATTTTTTCCGGAAAAGGAGGTTGTTCCGGAAAATGCTGTTGCCGGATTATCCGGTCAATCAAAAGTTATAGGAGATTATGATGTCTGAAACTCAGTTTGTGTATTTCTTTGGTAATGGAAAGGCCCAGGGAGATGCGACTATGAAAGATGAATTAGGCGGTAAGGGTGCAAATCTTGCAGAGATGACTAATTTGGGAATTCCGGTGCCACCGGGGTTTACAATTTCCACTGAAGTCTGCAAGCTTTTTTATGATAATAACAGACAATACCCGGAAGGATTGGAAGCAGAAGTTTCCAAAAATCTTTCTGCATTGGAAGACCTTATGGGGAAAAAACTTGGTGATCCCAGGGATCCCCTTTTGGTTTCGGTTCGTTCCGGGGCTGCCCAGTCTATGCCGGGAATGATGGATACAATCCTTAACCTGGGAATGAACGACAAGGCTGTGGAGGGGCTTTCGGAAAAAACGGGGAATCCGCGTTTTGCCTGGGATGCCTACCGGCGTTTTATCCAGATGTTCGGCGATGTTGCCATGGGTGTTCCCCACGAGGAATTTGAAAAGGCTCTGGCATCGGTAAAAACCGGAAAAAATGTAAAACTGGATACAGAGCTTGATACAGAAGATTTAAAGAAGGTGGTTTCCCTTTACAAAGAGATTTACCGCAGCCACACAGGAAGTGATTTTCCCCAGGATCCTGTAAAACAGCTTTGGTTCGCCATAGATGCTGTTTTTGGTTCCTGGATGAACGAGAGGGCTATAAAATACAGGGAATTTAATAACATTAAGGGATTGAAAGGAACAGCCGTGAATGTCCAGTCCATGGTTTTTGGAAATTTTGGGGATGATTCGGGAACCGGTGTTTGTTTCAGCCGGGATCCTTCTACAGGTGAAAATGTGTTTTACGGAGAGTACCTGATGAATGCACAGGGTGAAGATGTTGTTGCCGGAATAAGAACCCCGGAAAAAATCTCTACTTTGGCAAAGGACAATCCTTCTGTATACCAGGAACTTGTTAAGATAAGGGATAATCTGGAAAACCATTACCGGGATATGCAGGATATGGAGTTTACTGTCCAACAGGGAAAACTCTTTATCCTCCAGACAAGAAGCGGAAAAAGAACCGGGCCTGCTGCTGTTCAGATTGCCCTCGACATGGTAAAAGAAGGGTTTATTTCCAAAGAAGAGGCTGTTTTAAGGGTTACTCCCGAGCATCTTGACCAGATGCTGCATCCCCTTATTGATCCTAAATATGTAAAATCTGCCGAAAAGCTGACCCAGGGGCTTAATGCTTCACCGGGAGCCGCAACAGGACAGATTGTGTTCAGTGCCAAGGATGCAGAAGAATGGTCAAAAAACGGAAAGAAAGTTCTTCTAGTAAGAAAGGAGACCAGCCCTGAGGATATCGGAGGAATGGCGGTTTCAGAGGGAATCCTTACTTCTACAGGTGGAATGACCAGTCATGCTGCCGTAGTAGCCAGGGGTATGGGAACACCCTGTGTTTCCGGTGCCGGTGAGGTTGTGGTTTCCGGGAAGACTGTTACCATTGCAGGAAAAAAATATTCAGAAGGTGACTGGATTACAATAGACGGTTCTACAGGTTGTGTTTATGACGGGGAATTAAGGCTCATTGTTCCTGAAATTGCAGGAGGCTTTGAAACCTTCCTTAACTGGTGTGATGAAATCAGAAACAATTCTGAACGGAAGTCCGGTGGTACGGTTATCAAGGGATTTTCTGTCAGGGCAAATGCAGACCAGCCTGTAGATGCTGAAAGGGCTTTTGAATTCGGTGCAGAAGGAATCGGGTTGTGCCGTACCGAGCATATGTTCTTTGATAAAGACAAACTGATTCACTTTAGGGCAATGATTTGTTCCGATACAACCGAATCCAGAAAAAAGGCCTTGGATGCCATTCTTCCCCTGCAAAAAAAGGACTTTACGGGGATTTTCCGGGCAATGAACGGAAGGCCTGTTACAATCCGGCTTTTGGATCCCCCACTTCATGAATTTGTTCCCCATACTCCGGAAGAAACAAAGGAGCTTGCAGATTTTATGGGAACAACTGTTGCAGAGCTTACTCCCAAACTGGATGCCCTTCATGAGATGAATCCTATGCTGGGGCACAGGGGGTGCCGTCTTGCAATAACCTGGCCTGAAATTTACGATGTGCAGGTGTCTGCCATTGCAATGGCCTGTGCAGAATGTATCAAAAATAATATTCCTGCCCATCCGGAAGTGATGATTCCCATCGTTTGTGCGGAGAAGGAGCTCTCGATTATAAGATGCAGGAGCGAAGCCATAATAAAGGATGTAAGTGAAAAAGAAGGTGTTTCATTGGATATAAAGATCGGGACAATGATCGAGGTTCCAAGGGCTGCCCTCACGGCTGATAAGATTGCAAAGGCTGCCGATTTCTTCAGCTTTGGAACAAACGATTTGACCCAGATGACCTTTGCATTCAGCCGGGACGATGCAGTCAAGTTCCTTCCGTCTTATCTGAGTACCCAGGTTTTGGATAGTGATCCTTTCAAGTCTATTGACGAGGAAGGGGTAGGTACCCTGGTCAATATGGCTGCCAAGCTGGGTAGGGGAGAAAAACCTGATTTGAAGTTAGGAATTTGTGGTGAACAGGGAGGGGATCCTGCAACAATTGATTTTTGTTACAGGGCAGGTCTTAATTATGTTTCCTGCTCTCCTTTCAGGGTTCCCATAGCCCGTCTTGCTGGTGCACAAGCCGTTTTGAGAAATAAATAGGCTTTATTCTGTTTATTGTAGTTTTAGGCTGCGTTCAAAAAGAATTGCAGCCTTTTTTATTTACCGGAAAAGTCTCCCGTTTTAATGATTTGCAGGTTTTTTATCCGGGGCACGGATTTTATTGAATACAAATATTGAAAACTCGCGGTTAAATGGTTAAAATATGAGGGAGAAATTTACCCGGAGAACAGATGTTTAACAGTTTATTTGGTGTACTGACTAAGAAAAATGTTTTTGACAAATCGGCTTCAATTTTTTTGGATTGTGGTTCCGTAGAATGGGAGATATGGATTCCAAAAACAGCCTTGGACCGTCTGCCTTTTCCGGGGGAAGAAACAAGGATATTTACATATCTCTATCATCATGAGGATTTGATGAAAATTTACGGTTTTTTATCTCCCGAAGACCGTTCACTTTTTCTTGATTTATTGACTGTTGAAGGAATAGGACCTAGTGCCGCCTTAAAGATTATGTCATCCATGGAAACAAATGTTTTTGTCAAGGCTTTGGAAGAGGACGATATTACGGTATTGGAAAAGGCTGCCGGAAAAAAAACAGCTCAAAAACTCATTTTAAAATTAAAAGGAAAGTTAGTGGTTTCACCGTCAGAAGGTGTATCAGGAAAGAATGAATTTGAAGATGTAGTTACAGCCCTGTGTTCAATGGGGTTTGACCGTAAGATTGTGGAACCTGCTGTTGACAAGGCTGCCAGGGAAATACTGAAAGTGGAACCGGGAATTCCGAGGGATGAACTTGAAAAGCGTCTGTTTAAGGAGATAATTGTCAGGTTAAGTACACATTAATCAGGCACTAAAAGTATAAAGAGAGATAAGATGAAGGATTCAATAGTAAGATCTGAACATATTATTCCAGAGGACAGGGATACCGGACTCCGGCCTTTATGTCTTGATGATTTTCAGGGGCAGACTGCGGTAAAAGAAAATCTTTCGGTTTTTATAAAAGCTGCCAGGGAAAGGGGTGAGGCTCTGGACCATCTTTTTTTGATAGGCCCCCCGGGGCTGGGGAAAACAACCCTTGCCCAGATTACCGCCAGGGAGCTGGGGGTGGATTTTAAAGTTACCAGTGCTCCGGCTCTTGATAAACCAAAAGATTTGGCAGGAATACTTACAACACTCTCGGAAAAATCAGTCTTTTTTATAGACGAAATTCACAGGTTAAAGCCTGCTATAGAAGAGATGCTCTACATTGCCATGGAAGATTATGAGTTGGACTGGATTATCGGTCAGGGGGCAGGTGCAAGGACGGTCAGAATTCCGATACCTCCGTTTACACTTGTAGGGGCAACTACAAAGGCAGGAATGGTTTCAAGCCCGCTTATAAGCCGGTTTGGAATTGTCCAGCGCTTTGCTTTTTACTCTGTGGATGATTTGGTCTCCGTGATAAACCGGTCAGCGGGAATTCTTGGTGCTGTTATCGAACCCCCGGCTGCAAGGCTGTTGGCCGGGTGTTCCAGGGGCACACCGAGAATTGCAAACAGACTTCTGCGCCGAATGAGGGATTTTGCCCAGATAAGCAATAAAGGGATAATAACAGATACTGTCATTTCATCAGGATTGGAAAAGCTGGGAATTGATTCCCTGGGGTTGGAGGATTATGACCGGGAGATTCTTACTTCGATAATAAAAAACTACGGGGGAGGACCGGTAGGTGTGGAAACCCTGGCGATTTCTGTCGGGGAGTCCATGGATACCCTGGAGGATTATTATGAGCCTTATCTGATTCAGTGTGGGCTTTTGCAGAGGACTCCCCGTGGAAGGATGGTTACAGAAAAGGCATACCGGCACCTCGGAATAAAAAATACAGGGGAGAAATCTACTCCTGAGCTTTTTTCACTTTAAATTCCGGCAATGCAACTTGTATAATAGCTTTTACTTTGTTAGACTGTTTTCCGGTTTGTTTTCCCGGTGGATTTGTGTAGGGTATGTATTGGAGGTTTTCAGTGTTTGATATTTCAATCTTTAAAAAATATTCAAAAATAATGCTGAAGGGCAGGTATAAAACAGCTGTTTTAGTTGTTCTGTTTTTTTATGTTTTCTCATTTATCACATTGTTCGCATTCAATTCTGTTAATTTAAATGTATATGGTGTGACATCCGGCTATTCAAATTTTTTAACTTTATTGTGTTTCATTTTAATGTTCTTTTTGGAATTAAACAGATTTTGTCTTTCAGGTTTCTTCCTTACGATGAGGAATAAAACACCCTCTGTAATTGAGCTTAATCCCGAGCAGGAAACTGTAAACGATTTTTTTGAAAGATTTTCAGATTGGTTTGCCGGGCTTAAATATGTTTTATGGAAAAGTTTATGGTTAATCTTGTGGTCATTCTTGTTTGTAATACCTGCTTTTGTAAAAGCAGTAGCTTATTCACAAATGGTTTATATTGTTGCCGAAAATCCGGATATTTCAGTAAGAAAAGCAATGAATATCAGTAAAGTAATTACCAGAGGTTATAAAGGGGATTTATTTTTGCTTTATCTGAGTTTTATTCCATGGTTTTTTATTTCATTCATTTCTTATGGTGCAGCCGGTTTTTATGTAATTCCGTATTATGAGTTTACTAAAATCAACACATATTATTTTCTTAAGCAAAAGGCCTTAAAATCCGGGCTGTTGGATGAAGAAGATTTTGGGTCAGGACATACACAGTTTGATGGATATGGAGCATTTCCTGGAGAAAATAATTCCGGTCCGGAAAATGAGGGGAAAACAGGAACAGGTGAGGTGGACAATTCTAGTGTTTACCGGGATTCGGACGGTAAAGAGACAACAGAGAAAGATAGTAATGAAAATAATGAGGATGTACGGACAGAAGTTTAATTTGTATAGGGTCTGCTCTTTAATTGAGTTTAAATAAAAAACACAAAGGAGTTGTTATGAGTGAGAAAGATTCTTTGAAAGCTAAAAATGGTAAGAAAATTTTTATCGTTTTGGTAGTACTTATTATATTAATTATAGCTTTTTCAGGTTTGTTTTCAGGAAATTCCCCAAACGAAAAAAATATAATTCCAATGAGTTATGTTGCGGTACTTTCTGTTGACGGAGTGATTTCTCCTGAAGATACAGGTTCCTATAATCACCAGTGGTTGCTGGAAACGATAGAAGAATTAAAGAGTGATAAATCCAATAAGGGGATAATTCTTAAAATAAATTCCCCTGGAGGAAGTGTATACGAATCCGACGAGCTCTATCTGGCCTTAAAGTCATATGGGGAAAATAAGATTCTCGTTGCTTATATGGAAAATATGGCTGCTTCAGGAGGGTATTACATTTCTTGTGCAGCGGAAAGGATTTATGCAAACAGAAATACCCTTACAGGATCTATCGGCGTTATTTCCGGCCAGAGTATTGATTTGACCGGTTTGTTCAGCAATCTTGGAATAAAATATACCACCATTACTTCAGGAAAAAATAAAAATATGGGGAATGTAAACGAGCCCCTGACAAAAGAACAGCAGGATATTCTTCAGGGGATTTCAGACGAAGTTTACCAGCAGTTTACCGGGATAGTTTCTGATGAGAGGGGGCTGCCGCTGGAAGATGTTATTAAGATTGCTGACGGAAGAATTTATACTGCCAGCCAAGCCCAAAAACTTGGACTTATTGATCAGATTGGAACTTTGGAGGATGTTAAGCAGTATATAAGGGATAACTATGATCCGGCTTATAAGAATATACAGTTTATTGATTTTGAATACGAAAACAATGATTTTCTGCTGTCAATTTTAAAAAAATATGGAATCGTATCCTTTATGGAAGGTGTTGAAGGGCTCTCCTCCATTCTGAATGGCTATGATTCACAAAATCTTATGCCGGCATATCTGTCTGCATTTTGAATGGTATCCGGATTTTCCGGTATTAAAACTTTTCATCATTATGGATTTTGATACCGGAATTTTACTGTAAAAACAGAAAATACCAAAGGGCTTTAGAGGAAATTTCCCATGTCTACCGAGACAAAAGGGTTTACATGCCCGTTTATGGAACCGGCTCCTACCCTGAGTTTTAGGCCGAACCCGTCGTTAATCCTTACTCCACCTGAGGTAAAAGCACTCCATTGAAGGTTTTCAGGTGATGTTATAATCTCATTATAGGAATCCCAGACACCGGATGTACTTAACCCAAGTGAGAACAGAATTTGTCCTCCTAAAACTGTAATCTGTTCCTTTGGCTGTATTTGCAGTTCAAGAAGGGCTCCAAGTTTGTGATTCCCCATATAGTTTTTATTTAAAATTTGGGGCATATAAATCCTGTCTGACAGATTAAAGGCATATTTTGCACACAGAGCCTTTAAGTCTTTTAAGGTCTGTGTTGGATTTGTCCCTGCCGTCATGGAATAAACAAGTGAAACTTTTCCGCTAATGGGAATTGCGGCTATGAAATCGCTTTTCAGAACCGGAATAACAGGAAGGGGTGAAATCCAACTTTCCTGTATTTTTCCTGATTGAACTGGAAAGAGGTTGTTAAGGTTTACATCTACAAAGAAGCCTTTTGTGGGGAAAATTCTCCGGTTTAAGTTGGTAAAAATATAGTCTACATAAACGGAAACATTTTTTCCGTAAGTTTTTGAAACACCGGTTATTTCCTCATATTTCCCAGAAGAAGTAAAGTAACTCCAATTCAATCCGGTAGTTAATGTGTGGCGGGAATTAAAATGAATTCCGGTATCGAATCTGAGAACATAGTCTTCTTCCCTGAATCCGTATAGATTTGTTTTTTTGAATCCTGAAGTAATGATTTCTTGATTGGCAGAAAAATATCCCCCGGCCTGAAGGTATAAAATACTGCCAATAGGTTGAAGGTATGAAATTCCGAAATCCAGTGTATTAATACCATCAACTCTCACAGAAAGAACTGATCCTTTTCCGGACAAATTTCTGAATTGTATGTCCCCGGATAACTCAAAAGAACTTACAGATTCTTCCGACACAACCCCTTTATATTTTCCTGACACAAGCAAAAGCCGGGACTCCTTATTTGATGGAGTAAGTGTCACCAAAAGGGTATTCTGTTTTTCTGTCTCAATAATGTTAAATCCCACATACTTAAAATCACCGGAGCTATAAAGTTCCGTAAGAAATCCACTGATAACATCAGGTTTCAGTTCCACACCCTTAATGCCTGCAAAAGCTTTTTCGGCAAATTTCTCATCTGACTGTGACCCACCATAAACAAGTAAATTGTCTACTTTAAGGTACGGGAGCATGTCATAGTAGCTACTTTTTTCTTCTTTTCCACTTAGCTTGGAAATGATTGCTTCCGGGGTTGTAATTTGTTCCCTGGCGACAGGCTCGGGCTCAACTGCACCAAAAATTTTTTCCTTGATTTTTTCCAGCCGGGGAACATAAGCTTTTATCGAAGTACGGCTTTTTTTTATTATTTCATTAGCTTTTAAATAATCCATTGTCCCGAATTCTTTGATTTCAGGTACAATGATTAAGTCTGCATATTCGGTTTGCGGGAGGGTTGCATTGTTTAGCTGCATTGTTAGCATTTGTGCAGCAGCCATAACCGGGCTGGTGTCAAAAGCTTCCGGATCACTTTCCATTTGTACAGATATATCCGAGACGATTATAATATCATATCCCAGGTCTTTTGCAGCCTTTATAGGAACATTATTTGTTACTGTTCCATCAATAAGATACCGGTTCCCTATAAGGACAGGTTCGAAAATTGTGGGCAAACTCATACTGGCCCGCATACTTTCGGCAAGATCTCCCTGGGAAAGTACAACTGTTTCCCCGGTCAACAGGTCTGCTGCCACAGCCCTGAATGGAATGTGGAGATTGTCAAAATTCACAAATGAAGGAATTTTCCCTAGGGTTGACCTGAACAAGTTGTATACGTATTGCCCGGTTATCAACCCCTTTGCACCGTCCTTTGTAAGGTTTATGCTCAAAATTGCAGCCTGCTTGCTGTTGTTGTTCAGGTATTTTTCAAAAGGTGAAACCGGGTTATCTGTAAATACCTTTTCCCAGTCCAAATCGGTGAGAAGGGTTCTTATTTGTTCCGGAGTATAGCCGGCACAGTAATAACCACCTATTAAGGAACCGGCACTGGTTCCGATTACCATGTCAACGGGAATACCTTCTTCCTCGAGTAGTTCCAGGACCGGAATGTGGGCAAATCCCCTGGCTCCTCCTCCGGCAAGTACAAGGGCAACCTTAGGGCGGTCTTTGATTTCTGAATCTTCAGGAAAAATACAAAGCAATTGCAGTGCAAAAAATATTGCGGAAAATAATTTCCTTTTCATGTACATCTCCCTGTTTATTATAATATTAAAATTTATACATATGTAAAAATATTTAGTTGCAGTGTAAAATGTAATGATTTAGAATGTTTAAAGCAACTGTATCTATTTATATCAGTTTTTTTACTTTTATAAAAGACACAGCCTTTTAGGAGTTCTTATGAAAAAGATATTTTTGTTTTTATCTACTATGTTTATGCTTACTTCCTGTCTTACTGTAAACGGGGTCTATGATTTGATGCAGGGGAAAGGGGAGTCATTCACAAATGAGGAAGCAGTTTCGGCATTAAGAGAGGCACTGGTGAAAGGTGCAGAGTTTTCATCCAAAACTCTTTCCGCCCAGGACGGATATTACGGTGATGATACAGTAAAAATCCTTTTACCGGAGGAAGCTGCTGTTATCATCAGTGCCATAGATAAAATCCCCGGTGGAAACACTTTGATTAAGGATGTAATCTTGAGGATTAACCGCAGTGCAGAGGAAGGGGCAGGAAAAATTGTACCTATTTTCAAGGAAGCGGTCATGTCAATGTCAGTTACTGACGGCATAAAGATTGTAACCGGCGGGGAAAATGCCTGTACTGAATATCTCAGGGACAAAACCTATAATTCACTTTACGATTTGTACCTTCCTGTTGTCACAGAAGCCTTGGATATGCCTCTGGTCCTGAATGTTTCGGCAAATAAATCCTGGGCTTCCCTCATGAGCGGTTATAATAAAGTTGCCGGTTACGCCAATTCAGTAGCAAGGTTGGCAGGCAAAGAGGATCCGATGCCTGAGGTAAATGTTAATCTTCCTGACTATGTTACAAAAAAAGCCCTTGACGGTATATTCTTGAAAATGTCAGAGGAAGAAAAAAAGATAAGGGAAAACCCATTTGAATACAGCTCAAAAATAATAGAAAAGGTCTTTGGCTCCCTGTTGCCTGCATAGCAGATTGCGCTTGACAGGGCTCGAACCTGCGACCTACGGATTCGAAGTCCGTCGCTCTATCCAGCTGAGCTACAGGCGCAAAAAAAAGCTGCTGCAATTTTGCAGCAGCAAGGGTGCCTGATGGGGTTCGAACCCACGACAACCAGATCCACAATCTGGCGCTCTACCACTGAACTACAGGCACCATAACCTGACAGATATTCTGCCAAAAAAAGCCGCTTGTGTCAATAACCCCATGTCCTTCTGTTTCTTTTTAGTTGTTTTCAATGCCTAGGCTTAGTTGTTTTCAATGCCTAGGCCATTGCAACACATAATTGTATGTCCTTTCTGTTCTATAAACCATAAATATGTTTTAATGGATTTTCATAAAAATTTTTTTCTATAAAATAAATACTAAAAAAAAAAATAACAATGCCGATACTGTGAAAGGTGAGGTGTATATGAGTCCTAAAATTTCTCCAGATGAATTATTAAGCAAACTGAATGAACAAAAGGCTGCTTTTGAGGCTTTGCTGGCATTTCAACACGGGGTTTATGAATCCGTGAAAGAAAAGAACTGGACAAAACTGGAGGAAAACCTCAGGAATTGTTCCAAATTAAGCAACGAGATAGAAAAAAACAGTCTTTATTTTAACGAATTAACCGGAAATTCCGGGACAGACATTAAAGCTATGGCAGAAGGCTTTTCTTCCGGGGAAAGAAAAAAAATCATGGATTTGTACGGTATCGTCCGCCACCTGGCATTAAAGTCAAAAATAGAAAATGACTGTCTTAACAGTTATGTCCGGAATATGGAAATCTTTTTAAAAGGTTTTTTTGAGGCTGTTGTTCCTTCAAAAAAATATTATACATACAATGCTTACGGCCAGAAAGTTAAGAGAGAAGTGGAAAGTCTGGTTCTTAACAAAATACTGTAGGGACGGAGGTAAATATGCAGTCAACATTTTCGTCAATAGAAATAGGAAAAAGAAGTCTTGTAGCACATAATCAGGCAATGACCACTGCTGGTCACAATATTTCCAATGCTTCAACGGAGGGATACAGCCGGCAGCGTGTTGAGATGGAACAGTTTGATGCCATTTATCTTCCTGGATTAAACAGGGAAGAAACTGCCGGGCAAATAGGGCAGGGGGTTACTGTCCAGTCTGTACGCCGTTTACGGGATGAGCTTTTGGACCAGAGAATCGTGGCCCAGACAAATTCCGAAGGGTATTGGCAGACAAGGGATAATTATGTACTTATGTTGGAACAGATATACAATGAGCCTGATGAATCTTCTATGAGAACCAGAATGGATCAGTTCTGGGATTCCTGGCAGGAACTTTCTGTTTATCCGGATTCCAGGGCTGCAAGACAGGCCGTATTATCTAGGGGAGAAACCCTGGTAGATTCTATTCACCAAAGATTTGCATCTTTGGACGGTGTAAAAAAAATGGTTGACGGTGATGTCGTTGCCACTGTCAAACAGGTAAATACCCTTACAAAGCAGATTGCTGCTGCAAATGAGCAAATTGTGAAAATTAAGGCTATGGGTGACAATCCGAATGATCTTTTGGACAAAAGGGATTTACTGGTAGAAAAACTTTCTTCCCTAATAAATATAACCGTAAGCCAGCAGGATCCTGATGAGTATGTTGTTCATACCAACGGGTTCGAAATTGTCCAGGGTTCAAAAGCAAGAAGCTTTGAGCTTAAAAACGATATTGAAACAGACGGAGTTACTCAGGTTATCTGGCCGGAGAATGGGGAGCAGGCTTTTTTTGAAGGGGGAAAACTTGGTGCTCTTTTGGAAATAAGGGATGTGGACATAAGGGAAGAAATGCAGCATCTTGATTCCATGACCCTCAACTTTGTTGATATGGTAAATGATATCCACAGAAACGGTGTTTCTCCCAATGGCAGCCAGAATCTGGATTTTTTTACCAATGAACCCTTCGTTGCAAATGTGGACGGAGTTTATGACAGAAACGGTGACGGGGAAATGGATTCCACGCTTTTATTCAGAATTTCAGGTAACAATACCCTTGATGCCAGGGATTTGATTGGTTTGGAAGGTGTCCTTACGCTTTCCGGTGCACAGGGAAATGTGAATGTGCCTTATTATTCAACAGACAGGGTTGAAGATCTTATTTCAAGGATTAATAATTCAGGTGCAGAAGTAACTGCCCATCTCGACAACAATGGCAGACTCATATTAAAGGGAACAACAGCGGCTGATCCGGGTAATCCTGATTTTGTTATAAGACATTTGGAAGACAGCGGCAGATTTTTAAACGGTTACGCAGGGGTTTTGGCAGGTTCCGGAGCCGGAAATGCCTTTGACTGGGAAAATCCCCAGGCTGTTGCAACACTTGCCCAAGGGGAGGGCATCAACGGTCACGAAGTGGAGTATTCGGTTTCTCCAACAAGTCATCCTGCTGCCTGGATTCAAATCCGTGACGAAATCAAGAATGATGTACTTTCCATTGCATCAGGATTCCCCGGACCAGATGGAAGGGTGGAAACCGGGGACGGATCCCTTGCCCTTGCAGTGGCATCCATAAGAAATAACCGGGTAATGATTGGTTCCATGACCACCTTTGATGATTATTTTGCCGATACAGTCACAAACATAGGCCTGAAGGGGCAGCAGGCGGAACGGGCATTAGAGACACAGACCGCAATAATGACAGAGCTGCGGAATATGAGGGATTCTATTTCAGGAGTTAATATAGACGAGGAACTTTCTGATATCATTAAGTTCCAGCATGGTTATAATGCTGCAGCAAGATTTATAGCCACCTATAATGACATGCTGGATACTGTAATTAACAGACTCGGTGTTTAAAGGTTGATAAGGAGGAATTATGAGACGGATCAGTTCAAATATGTCCCATTTTGATTTGCAGAGAGCCATGAGAAAGCAGGAGCATTCCCTTAATAATATCAATAATCAGATAGGCAGTCAGGAAAAAATCCAGGAATTGAGGAATGATCCTCTTGCTGCAGGGCATGGGGTCAGATACCAGTCATATCTTTCAAGGTTGGAACGCTTTGAAAAGAATACCTCCATTGTCAATGACCAGTTTAAGGTATCGGAGGGATATGTAAACAACACAATACAGATTCTGCAAAGATTGAGGGAATTGTCCCTTACCGGTGCGACAGGAACGTTTAATAAAGACGATTTAAAAAATATGGCAGTGGAAGTTGACGAATTACTTCAGGAAATTCTTGCAAATGGAAATGCCGTTGGGCCTGATGGTGGGTATTTATTCAGTGGTACAAAAACTTCTTCAAAGTCTTTTACGACTGTAATGGGCTCCGTTCCGGGGGCAGATTCTCCTGTAATTACTAAAGTTATGTACCAGGGATCACTGGAAGAAAACCAGGTTGAAATTGATGAAAGGGCTCATATTAATGTTGACAATGTTGGCAGCAGAATTTTCTGGGCTGAGAACCAGCAGATTTATTCTCAGGTGGATTCTTCCAATTACCAGGTTCCCCAGGATACTTCAATCTATGTCGATAATATAAAAATTAATCTGACTCAGGGTGATAATGTTTATTCTGTTATTGCAAAGATAAATGATTCCGGAGCTCCGGTAAAAGCCCATATAGATTCTATTACTAACGGAATTGATTTGGAGGCCACCAGTCCTCACCAGATTTGGCTTCAGGATTCTCCCGGCTCAAATGTTCTTGCCGACCTGGGGCTGATTACCAGGGACCAACAGCCCCCCTATAATGTTGCCCAGACGGCAACAAGTGGTGGCGGTTCGGTCTTTGACGTGGTTATAGGGATAAGGGATGCTATGTATTCCGGGGATTATGAGTATCTTGGAGGCCGTGGAATACGTGGGTTGGACGGAGCCCTTGATAACATGACGGCTAAAATTGCTGAATTAGGTTCAAAAACCGAGAGAATAGAAATGGCACAGGCAAGATTGGACAGGCAGATTCCAAATGTTACCGGTTGGGAAGCCCGGGAATTGGATTTGGATTTTGCCGAAGCGGTTACCAATCTTAAAATGATGGATTACATACAAAAAGCAACCATGGGAACAATCGGTAGATTGTATTCAAATTCGTTGTTAAATTATCTTAAATAGTGTATCATAATCTTTGATTGCGAGGTTATTATGAAGGTTAAGACCCTTAATATGGGAATAGTTGAGGTTTCGGAAAAACAGATAATTGATTTTCCGGAAGGGTTGTTTGGTTTTGAGGACAGCCGGAAATATGCGTTGATAGAAGCTGAACAAAAGCCCTTTGTCTGGATGCAGTCCATCGAAAATGAACATATCTCTTTTTTGCTAATAAATCCGTTTTTGTTCCGGGCGGATTATGAGTTGGATATTGATGAAAAAGACCAGAAACTTATAGACTTGGATAATCCTGGAAATGCCCTTATTTTTGCTATTGTAACTTTTTTAGGGGACGGTTCCCCTATTACTGCAAATCTACAGGGTCCGGTTGTTATAAATACCAGGAATAATCTCGCCGTCCAGGCTGTGCTTTCAGATCCCCGCTGGCTGACAAAGCACGATATAATGGCAGAATTAAAACAGGGGTCAGAGTAATGCTTATCTTATCAAGAAAAACAAACGAAAAAATTGTTATCGGGGATTCGATTACCATTTCAATCATAGAAGTCAGAGGGGATCAGGTTAAGATAGGAGTCGATGCACCCAGGTCTGTAAAAGTTTTCCGTCAGGAGGTTTTTGAGGCAATACAGAACGAAAACAAAGCCGCTGTAGTTGCTGTGCCGGAATCACTTGACGGGCTTTCCGGTTTGGGTGATTTGATAAAAAACAGAAATTAACTTCCGTTGATTACGGAATGATAAATCCGAACTGTTCCTTATCCTTAAGCTCATTCCAAATCTTGTCAAAATCGTCCATTATGTCCTTAAAAACATCTATAATGTCGGGATCAAACTGGGTTCCCCTGCCGGAGAGTATGATGTTGCAGGTTTCCTCATGGGAATACCCCGGCTTGTAGTTTCTTTTCATTCTAAGGGCATCGTAAACATCTGCCACTGTTACTATCCTTGCAGCTAAAGGAATCATCAGTCCTTCCAGGTGGTACGGATATCCCGAACCGTCCCAGTGTTCATGATGGGAAAGTGCAATCTCCTTTGCCATTTCGTTGGGATAATTTGAAAGAATAAAGGCTCCGTTTATTGTGTGTTCCCTCATCACCGACCACTCCCATTCAGTTAAAGAAGCTTTTTTCTTTAAAATTTCGTCAGGAGTTCCTATTTTTCCTACATCATGCATTCCTGCAAGAAACCCGATGTCATTGATAAAATCAGGATCAATTTGAGGGTATTTTCCGGTTTCCTTAAGTTTTAGAGCCAGACATTTTGCGTAGTGGTTGACCCGTTCATTGTGGGCCCCTGTTTCATTATCCTTTAATCTGGAAGCTTCCAGAATACTTTTGTAAATACTCTTTAGAGTCTTTTTTTTCTCTGCCGTAATATCTTCAAAAATTATAAGGTATCCGGTAGGAGTATTGTTTTTAACCAGAACCGGTATGGCTGTAATTTTTGTATAAAGCCCAACCATTGTATTACTTTTGTGCTGAATTGTACCTTTCCAGGAAAATTTTTCATCAGGATTATGAATGGCTTCGTAAAATTCTTTCATAAGCTCTGTTGTAAAAGCTCTGGCAAAAAGTGTTGTAAAAGGCAATGTTAAATCTTTGTACATACCTCCCAACATGGTCCTGAGAGGTTCAGAAATATAGACAACGTTCAGATTTTGGTTCAAAATCATAAGCGGAATATTTGAGGACATAAACATTGTAACACAGTTAAGAAGAACACCCTTTGATGTTTCATCCTTCATATTCAGGAGCACTTTTACAGGGTCAACAGAGGGAAGCTCCGAAGTTTCTATCTCTTCAAGTTCAGAAAACTCTTCGTTATCCAAGATAAGCCTCCGGGTTTTTGTCTATTTTTTCCGTTGCCGGAGTAATACCTTTACTCACCAGGGCATCTTCTGCTTCGCTTCTTCGTATATAAACAGGACCGTCTGTTTCCCCCATGGGTTTGTCTCCTTTTTCCGCAGCGCAAAGCCCCATTTTTAACAGAGCTTCTGCGGATGTTCCTGCTGAAAATTCAGTTGCGAAAAAAGTCCCGCCGGGGTTCATGTTTTCCAGGATTTCTTTTAACTTTAGAGCATCCGGTCCTGTGATTAAAACCTGCTCCTCCGGGTCTAGTAAATCCCCTATCTGCCCCGGTGTAAGATCCCGGGTTTCAAAGAGCAAATCCTTTCCCCGTCTGATTTTAACATAAAATTTCTCCTGTTTTGCATCTATGGCGGCAATAGTACAGCCTTGAAAAAAATCCACGCACAAAAGCCAGGGATCCAGGGTATCAAATGAATACAGGGGACAACTGTTTACCAGTGAAACAGCCTTTAGTGCTGAAAAAGCAAGTCTAAGTCCTGTAAAAGATCCCGGCCCCCTTGGGCAGACACAAAAATCCAGGTCGTTTTTACCTATATTCATTTTTTCCAAGGTAATGTCAATCTGGTCTATTAGCATTTCCGAATGGTGCATTGGTGTTTCAACTGAAAAAGTTCCTATCCTGCCGTTATTGTACACACTAACAGACAAAAAATCGGTGGAACAGTCTAATGCGATACCTGTTTTTACATTATTCAAATTCATAAATCCCCATAATTCCAGTTTTCAATTTCAATTTTCCTTGATTCCGGCCCGGTGATATTCATCACAATCTTTATTGCACTTGAGGGAATTAAGTTTCTGATTTTTTCACTCCATTCAATAATGGTGATACCATTGCCGTACAACATATCCTCACCTCCGATATTAATAAAATCTTCCGGAGAATCCAGTCTATATACATCAACATGGTACAAGGTCAGCCTGCCGTAATATTCGGAAACTAAGGTAAATGTAGGACTGGTAACTGATTCCTCAACTGACAACCCTATGGCAATTCCCTTTGTTAAGGTTGTCTTACCACTCGCCAAAGTGCCCTCCATTGCAATAACATCTCCCGGTTGAACCCTCTTGCCGATTTCTTCTCCAAGTTTAATGGTTTCATCTCTGGATTTTGTAAAGACTGTCATAGTGGTAATTTTCCTGACTTGTCCAGCTCGGTAATGTAGTTTTTAAGATTCCTCATAACAGGGATAATGGGGTAGTCGGGATCTTTCTTCATGGAAACCTTGACTTCCGACTTACCCAGTGGACTTTTTTCAATAACAAAGTCAACCGGACTGGAAAAGTTCTTTCTGAAAATCTCCAGCACTGCGGTTCCGGTAAATTCCCTTCTGTAATAAAGAGGTACTTCCTTGCGTTTAATGTCTTGTATTGCTACTACCTTCATTATTGTTAATACCTCCAATAAACATTATATCACAAATTTAAATATTTTGTATATATTAATGAATATCTTTTAAGCTTTTGATGAGATCTCCGGCTCTAGGAAGAATTTCATATTCTGCAATATCTCCTGTAAGAACAGTGTCCCCAGAGGAAAAAGCATCAGTAAAATCAACCAAAACGCTGTTGAACTCCTCCATAAACTCTTTGAAAGATGTTTCACCTATTTTTTCAGGAAGAATGCCTTTTGCCACCGAGCTCAAGAGACCCAAAGCTCTTATCAAATTTAATACTAAATCAGAAAAAACGGCAATAGTTTCTACAACTTCTTTGTCTTTTCCTGTTTGAAAAAATACCGGAATTTCCTCTAAATTCGGTAAAAGTATTTCAAGTTTGTTTGCACAATCTTTTAGGTATTCATATGGATTTAACAAAACCTCCCTCAGTAAGGTTAAAAAATTCTGTCCTTCCCGGATAAATCCTTTTTCTATCAAATCCTTCAACTGTCCGAAAACACGGGGGTTAATGGAAATAAGGTACGAAAGCTTTGATTCAATCTTTTTTTTGTCAGGTGGAGAAATATTGAATTCCGTAAGTAAATCATCAATTGCTGCAAGGCACATTTCAGATAAAGGTTTTGTATGAATTGAAATCCGTTTTATTGAAGAGACTGGGATATTTAACAGCTCGTTGAATTCAGAATTATTTGTTCCTGAATCATCTATCTGAAAGGAACAGATAGTCTGGTAGTTTTCTGACAGTTCTCTTTCCAGGGCGGATAAAATTTCACCTGATTTTTTTTCATTTTGCAGTTCAAAATCGATGTTTACATTATTTATTAGAATTTCCATTTGATAACCTACCTTTTATGTCTATATATTGAATAATAATCTTTTAATTATTGCTACCTGAGTTAAATCTCTGATCCAGGCTGTTTGATTGGCTTTCAAGGCTCCTGAGCTGCCCTTCCATGTTTCCGTATTTTGTTCTTAGTTCCTGTTCTTTTTTTTCAAGCTGTTGATCGAGACGTTTAATTGTTGAGTCTGTACGGTCTATTTTGCTGTTTAAAGAGTCCGTCTTCATTGTCAGTATTCCTGCCGTCTGTACATAAGGACGGATTTTGCTGTCCACAACATAGGCAACGCCGTTGTCTATCGCCAAATCCCCGTCGCTGTCAAAACCAAAGAGTTTTTGTACTTCCGTTATATTGTTTTCCAGGGCTTCGTCCAGTTTTTTTTCATTTATTTCCAGATATCCTCTGAGTTTGCTCTTATTTAGTGTACTTCCAGGTCCTGATGCACTAGTGGAAATTCCGATTTGATCCAAAAGCTGGTAATGTGACTCTTCATCAGCTTTGTAAGGATTTGCCATTGTTGTTTGCAATGTAGTTTTTATATTATTAAGTGTAAAATCCCCTTGTAACATTCCCAACCTTTCATTTGCCTTTTCAATTTCATCATCCGTAAAATATTCAAGTTCCTGAACAATGGCCGGGTTTGTCTGCGTCAGTATGTTTAGGTCTGCCATTACCCGGTTATAGTTTGCAACAAAGGTGATGATTGCATCTTTAGCGAGTTCAGTGTCTGGCTGGATTTTTAACGTTGCGTTTCCGTCAGTTTTATCATGAAGGTTCAGTGTTACTCCAGGGACAACGTCATCAATCTCATTGGTGCTACGGGTCATTGTAATACCTTCATATTTGATGATGCTGTCTTTTGCCGTATCAACCGGATTAAGGGCCTGGTATCCGTTGTTTTCACCTTCTCCGGTAATGCTTATATTTTTAAGACTCAGTGTCCTGTGGGTATTTGTATTTTCAATAAGCAGACCGGTTACGTCACCTATGTCCTTTAGTTTTACCGTGTATTGAAAGTCGGTCATTCCGTCTCTTATTGCATCAAGGGGAACCTTTGTTCCGTCTGCTTTCTTTAGATACAGGACATTCATATTATCTACTTTTGGTGGTACCGGAGGTGCAGTCCAAGGATCAAGGGGAATGTCTCCCTGTTCATTATATACGGAAATTCCCTGGAAACTTATTCCTCCCGGATCCGGCAGGACCGGTCCGGACGGTGGTATCTGGCTTTCAAGGCTCTCATCCGGTCTTGTCTCTACAGTCACTGTAAAGCTAAGTTCCTTATTTTCATTCTGCATAACTGTTGAGTGAAAGGGGAGGGTTTTAACTTCGGTTTCCTTTACTGTTATATCCTGAAGGCTTCCTGATTGGCTTGGGATTTTTCTAATGATACCGGCCTCAAGGGCAAAGTTAAGGGCATCGTTTTCAAAGCTTAGTGAATTTTCTTTTCCTGTTTTAAGGCTTTCGATAAGAAAAGCCTGTTCGGTTGAAGATACACCGATTATTGAAGCCTTTACAAGACCGTTTCCCCTCCGGTTAACTGCTTCGGTGAATTCCTTTATAGAACCCCCTTTCCAGTTGAATTCCACACTTTTATCACCAACTAGAAATGTGTACTGCCCCTTTGGAACCTGATAATTTTTGTCCAGGTTTTTTGAAAGGAACCTGTCTGTTCCGGCAGTCTGGATTACTTGAATCTTAATATCTCCCAGAGAAGCTTCTCTGGTGGCAGTTGCAGTAACTGCTTCATTATTTGAATCGGCAATTCTTTCGTTAAAGGGATTATCAAATGAGTAAAGTGTTCTGGAACTATCTTGTAGTTTGGAAAGCCGCTGGGATACTTCGCTCCATACAACCTTTTCTTTTTCGTAGGTTTCCTTCTCGGTCTTTGCACGCTCCAATGGGACGCGTTCAAGCTTCATGAGATCTTCTATTAGTTTTGTCGTTCCGTATTTATCGGAAACTCCGGGTATTGCAATTTCGGCCATGACATTTCAAGTCCGCCTGATTCGATTATACCTTCTCGTCAAAAAGCAGCCCAAGGGCTTCTTTTATCCTTATCTGAAGCTTCTGTAATGCTACAGGCGGAATCTCCTTAATCACTTTATCGGTATCAGGATCCATTACCTTTATAATAAGACGATCCAGATTACTGTCGATAGTAAACTTTACCTTATTACCAAATACAGTAGATAAAGTTTCCAACTTGTGAAGTGAGTCCTCAATCTCCTGGTCAGTCATCCGCTCATAGGGTTTTACTTCCTGCTCTATCCGGCTGAAAACCTTAACCGCAGAGTTCTGTTCCTGTGTCTGGATACCGTTACTTTGTGGGGTATCCCGCAAGGGCTGCTGCCCTATTGATGTGATTGACATAAACAACCTCCTTGTTGTTATTTCCAATAATCAACCAAACGGTTTTCTTCCATGAAATGACCGTTTCCTAAATTCTGTTTTCTCAATTTGCTGTTTAAATTTAATGTTTAAACAGCAATATAAAAGCGGAAAAAGGGCGCTCTTTTTCCGCCTAAACTGAGAGTTGACGTCCAGAAAACTCTCATTTGAATGACTAATTCAACAGACCCATTACCGCCTGAGTATTTGTGTTTGCCTGGGCAAGCATAGCTGTTCCTGCCTGTGACAGAATCTGGTTCCGCGTATAGTTTACCATCTCACTGGCCATATCCGTATCACGAATCCTTGACTCTGAAGCCTGAAGATTCTCAGCGGCAATTGCAACACCTTTTGCTGCCATTTCAAAACGGTTCTGGTATGCTCCTAAATCAGCCCTTTGTTTGTTAACAACTTTTAAGGCCTGATCTACAACACCTATTACACTATTAGCACTTGCAGGATCTGCAATGCTGATAGGTGCATCTGTTCCGTCTCCGGCATTTATAAGACCGAGAGCTGTTGCCGTCATAGTGCCGATGTAAATCCTCTCATTTTGATCCATATTGGCCCCAACCTGAATCTGCATGATTCTGTTAGTTACAGTATCCCTTGCAAAACTTCCGGTCAGAATATTCATACCGTTAAACTGGGCATGGCTTGCAATTCTGTTTACCTCATCAACAAGTTGAGAAACTTCAACCTGAATCTGCATTCTGTCTTCATCCGAATAAATACCGTTGGAAGACTGTACTGCAAGTTCCCTGATTCTCTGAAGAATATCCTGTGTCTCCTGCAGATATCCTTCTGTGGTCTGAATAAAAGAAACCCCGTTTTGGATATTTCTTTCAGCCTGGTTTAAACCCCTGATCTGGCTGCGCATCTTTTCTGATACAGCAAGACCTGAGGCATCATCACCGGCCCTGTTTATTTTTTGGCCGGAAGAGAGCTTTTCTATGCTTTTTGTAACCTCAGCCTGGGTAATCCCAAGCTGCCGGTTTGCATACATGGCACTCAAGTTATGATTAATAACCATATCCCCTCCTTGATAACTTATAGCGGGCATCCTTTGCCTGCAAGTTATGCCTTTGACCGGATTTAACCGCGCCTTATCATCCGGTTTCCGGCAGAAAAAGTATCCCTTATGTTTGAAAAGGATACTATTCCTGCCGGATTAGGGCAGAGGGTTCTTTTCAAAGAACACTTGCAGACGGCAATATGCCGTCTGCAAAAAAATCAAACTTTACTGAAGCAGTGTAAGTACTGACTGTGTGGCAACATTTGCCTGTGCCAGCATTGCTGTTCCAGCCTGACGCAAAATCTGGTTCTTACTAAACTCAACCATCTCCTTAGCCATATCAGTATCCCTGATTCTGGATTCGGCAGCCTGAAGATTTTCAGCACCGATGTCGAGCCCTCTTACTGCGTGCTCAAGTCTGTTCTGGTAAGCACCCAAATCAGCTCTCTGCTTGTTGATGGTCTTTAAAGCTTCATCAACAGTACCGATGAGACGGTTGGCTGAATCCGGGTCTTCCACAGTTACTATGTCATTTGTAGAAGCGTCTCTGACGCCTAATGCTGCAGCTGTCATTGTTCCAATGTAGATTCTTTCCCTCTGATCCATATTTGCACCGATGTGGAGCCACATAGAAGCTGTAACTACATTCTCTCCTGTTTCCCGTGCAAAACGTCCTGTAAGAAGATTCATACCGTTGAACTGTGCGTGACTTGCAATCCTGTCAATTTCGTCAACGAGCTGGGAAATTTCTACCTGAATCTGCATTCTGTCTTCGGCAGCATAGATTCCGTTAGCAGCCTGAACTGCCAACTCTCTGATACGCTGAAGAATGTCCTGAGACTCCTGCAAATAACCTTCTGTTGTCTGGATGAAAGAAATACCGTTCTGAGCATTGGTGGAAGCCTGGTTTAAACCCCTGATTTGGCTTCTCATTTTTTCAGAAACTGCGAGACCTGAAGCATCATCACCAGCCCTGTTTATCCTAAGACCGGAAGAAAGCTTCTCCATGTTTTTTGTTGTGCTGAGATCTGTTACACCCAAACTGCGCTGGGCAAACATAGCTGATAAGTTGTGATTAATAATCATTTTTTTCCTCCTTGGAAATTTTAATCAGGGTTGCATCCTTGCTCCCCTTTTAAAGAACTTGGTAATTAAGCCGAAAAGTAAACTCTCTGTATCCTCCTTTCCGGCGTAAGGGTCCGTTTCAAGTTGCTGAAGAAACGGACCCGGCTACAATGCGTGATAGTTACACCGAAATATAATTTTAAGAAGGTCAAAATACAACCTTCCCTATGCTGTTTATCGACACCACATCATAATAACTTTAACACTTTTTTGTATTTATGCAAGTAGTTTTTTGAGTATTTTTAATGCTTTTCCTCTGTGAGAGATGTTGTTTTTTTCTTCTTCAGTGAGCTGGGCTACTGTTTTGTTGAGATCCGGCAGAAAAACCAGCGGGTCATAGCCGAAACCTCCTTTACCAATGGGTTTTTCTGCCAGTGTTCCTTCCAGTGTTTCCTGAATTACGTAATAACGGTCTTTTTCAAGGTACAAAACCATTGCACAGACAAACCTGCAGTTTCTGTGTGGGTTTCCTTTCATTTTTTCCAGTAGAAGGCAATTCTGTTCTTCCTGGCTTAATTTATGTGCAGGTGTAGATCCATATCTGCTTGAATAAATACCCGGTTCCCCGTTAAGGGCATCAACGCAGATACCTGAGTCATCTGCCAGAACCGGTTCATTGACAATTTCCCACAACGCTTTTGCCTTTATTAGTGCATTTTCAGTGAATGAGCTGCCGTTCTCTTCCGGATTGAATTCAATGTTCATATCCCCCGGACATAAAACTGTATATTCCGGTAAGATTTCCGAAATTTCCTTTTTTTTATGGATATTGCTGCTGGCTAAGTAAATCTTCATGCCTGATTTTATCACAAAATTTATTATAAAATCCAGTCCCGCTGTCTTCCAGCATAACTCGCATTGCATAATCAACAGTCCCCTTTTCAATGTTAAGAATTTCTGCAATTTTTTTATTTGAAGGGGTTTTTTTTATCTGGTTCAGGCGTTGGAGGATTTTTTGTTGCCTTATTTTATATTCGGACAGTCTGGTTTTAAGCTTTTCCAATTCTTCTGTTTCATCAAATGTGGTATTTTTAATCTGGTACTGGATATTATAAGTTTTAATGTAATATTTATATAAAATTTCTTTAAGTCCTTCTATTTTTGCCTGTCTTGTTTTATAACTTTCTTTCAAAGTACCTATGAGATTGTCCAGATGGGTTTCTTCAAAACCTGTGATGGAGCAAAGTTTATATTTCAAGTCTCCGTCTAAGTAATCTGCACATTTCAGTCCAAGAATTATGAGCCATAATTTTAATTTATCCGGAACAAAGGAAGTCAGATATGGGGCAGTTGGATCAGCCGCTGTATTTTCGTAGAATAACCGGGGTTCTGTGTTTTCAATAATAATACTTTTACCGGAATCATACATAAAGGCATACATTGCAGCTTTCTTTCTATTGGCAAATTTCTTGTAATTTCTTAAATAAAAATTCAGCGTGTTGTTCAGAAAAATGTAAAAACTGCTGATGCGGGGGTTATAGCTGTTCAGTATAGTATCCAGTTTTTCTTCAATCCAGTCGTTAAAATTTGCCTGTTCTTCCGGATCCTGGAAGTTAAGACAGAAGAGTTTTGGAAATCTTTTTATTAGTTCAAAAATTTCCCATTTGTTTCCGGTTTTTTTATGGGATGTAAGCTGTTTTTTAAGAACCCTGTATAGGTCATCATCGGCACTGAATTTGTTTTTTGCGTTTTCTTTTTCTCGGTACATTTTTAACTCCTTTATTCCCGTGTTCCGGGGGTTTATTTTGTTGCAAACCCCGTGCCAAAAATACAGAGACGTAAAATACATGGTCACACCGATTTTTATACTGTTGGTGCCATGTACCGCCGGTTAAATTGTGATGATTTAATTTGTATTGAGAAAGAATGCGTAAAATGAAAAAAAAGTAGTTACAATTTGTTACATTTTAATCCAGAGATCCAGTAATCAGCTGATGAAAGTTTTTTTTGGAAATCCTTAATGATTTGCCCTGAAAAAAAATTTACCTTGTTTTATTTAAAAGGAATCTTTAAACGCCTCTATGAGTACCGGTTTGAGTTCCTTAACAGTGCCTTTGATACTTAATCCGCTTGCCTGCTTGTGGCCACCGCCGCCGAAACTTTCGGCTATTTTACCTACATCCACTTCGTCAAGAGATCTGAGCCCAACAGTGCAGTTGTCCTCTGTTTCCTGTCTGATTGCTATAATTGCTTTTACCCCCCGGACACTTTGAATAAGCTGGTAAAGCATATCCGAATCCCGGCCTTCAAGTCCGTAAAGCCGGGTATCCTCCAGCTCTTCCCAGGTAACTGCCAGCCGTCCTCCGTAATAATATTCAACCCTGGAAAGCATAACCGACAGTAGTTTTCTCGATTCAGGACTCTTACCACCGTTCATTTTAAGAAAAGTCTGCTTGGGATTTGCCCCGCATTCAATAAGCTTTGAAGCAATAAAAAAAACCAGTGCAGAATTTTCATCCAAATGCCTGAAAAAACCGGAGTCAGTTGACAGACCGAAGAAAAGAAGCTCCGCCTCTTTATGGTCAGGTTTATACCCGAGGCTTTCTATCACTTGGTAAACCAGAAGGGTGGTGGAGGGTGACGAAGGATTTACAAAGGAATTCCCCCCGGTCTCACCGTTGGAAGCATGATGGTCTATTATGAAAGACGGAAAGCCCCGTATAAGAGGTTCAACATCACCTGTCCTTGCCATGTTGGAACAGTCGAGGATTATACAGCCTGTATTTTTCCTCGGAAAACTGTCCGGAATGGCAGAAAATGTCAGCGGTTCATACTCTTTTATTTCCGGTCGTTTAAATGGTCCTGCATTGAGTAAAAGGGTTTTTTTCCCCTTGATACGGTTCAAAAAACCCGACATGGCAAACATACTGCCGATGCAGTCTCCGTCGGGTTCTTTGTGACCGGTTATTATAAAATTGTCGTAGGTATTTATGAAAACTTCCAGCGTAGGCGGAACATGTACGTTCAACATATAAACTCCTTTTTCACAGGATTCTCTTTACCTGAATTCTAATCCAATTACCACATTTTATCAAGAATGGAGAAAAAGGAGGTTTTGTAAAACTACAAAGTCAAATCCAGAGTTTCAACATTAAATTTCTCCGCAGGGTAACCGTTCGGTGCCGGTGACCAAAGGGATGTGGTAAAATATTCCGGTGCAGTCACTCTGCAGTGGGAGAATTCACCGTTTTTGTAAAATGCTACGAGATAATATCCTTCCCAGGGTCTGGCATTAACAAATTCGCACTTTCCACCGGCTTTCAGCCAGTCCATGGGAATATGTACTTCGCCTAAATCCACTCCGGATTTACGGTAAATAATCCTGTATCCGTCTCTAGCTACATAAATCTTTTCCACTTTTACGGTTATGGGATAGTACTCAGATTCGTCGGCAAAAACCGGAAAGATTGAAAATAATGCCAGGGCAACAGCAACTGAAAAAATCCATTTTTTCATTATGGCCTCCTGAAAAGTCAGATGTAAAATAAGGCTGACTTTAATATCCGTTTTATCCGGAGACAAAACGGGGTTTACTGAAGTCTGCAACGCAGATTTAAATTGCCGGTATACCGGATTTTTCCCGGGGAAAAAACACCCCGCCGCACAATCCCTGTGCCGGATATACCACTGCATATTATATAACACTAAACCGGATAAGTCGAGTATTTTTTATTTAACGTTATTTTTCCGGAAAATTACCGGTTTTATTATGGACCTGCAAAAAACCGGCCGTTAAAGTAAAAAGCCTTTGCCAGCCTGATTATGTTATCTTTTATTTTCCACCCCAAGGGTTGCAAGCATTATTGCCTTTATTGTGTGTTTACGGTTTTCAGCCTGCTCCCATACCCTGCTTGCAGGGCTTTCAAAGACTTCTTCGGTTACTTCTTCCCCCTTTACCGCAGGTAGGCAGTGGAGAAAAATACAGGAGGTTTTTCCGGTACTTTCCATTACGGCACTGTTAATCTGGAATGGTTTTAATATTGACAGCCTTTCTTCTTTTACGTTTTCTTCCCCCATGGAAACCCAAACATCGGTGTAAAGGGCATCGGCATCTTTTACTTTTCCCATGTCCGAGGTAATGGTAAAGGAACATCCCTCCTTTTCTCCCTCTTTTTTGCAGTATTCAAGAAAATCTTCCGATGGGAAGAGTTGCTCCGGGGAAATAACTGTCATGTTTATTCCGGTTTTTGCACTGATTATCATAAGGGATTTAACAACGTTGTTCCTCCCGTCCCCGCAATAGCACAAATTGAGCCCCTTTAACCTTCCGAATTCCTCGTAAAGGGTCATTATATCCGCCAGAGCCTGGGTCGGGTGGAATTCATCTGTAAGACCGTTGTAAACAGGCTTTCCTGAATATTTTACCAGGGCTTCCAGGTGTTCCTGCTTAAATCCCCTGAATTCTATGGCATCAAACATTCTGCCTAAGACCCTGGCGGTGTCCTGGATGGATTCCTTGCCCCCCAGCTGGATATCCTGGGTTGAAAGAAAAACCGGGTGTCCTCCTTCTTCCCCAAAGGATGTTTCAAAAGAGCACCTTGTACGGGTGGATCTTTTTTCAAAAATCATTGCCAGGCTTAAGCCTCTGAATCTCTGGCCCGTTATCTTTTTATGCTTTTCCTGTTTTAATTTAATAGCCAGATTAAGTAGATACAAGATTTCTTCCTTGGTGTAGTCTTTCCAGGTTACAAGGGACCTGCCTTCCAGTGATATTTTTTTCATTTTTACCCTTTTCTGTCCTTTAATATTTATAAAATGAATTTACTATGCTTAAAGATGTTATATCATATTTAAAAAAAAGAAAAGTCTATTTTTGAGGCATAAAATATACGATAATTAAAGAAAAAACGAGGGCAAGATGTTCCATATTTTTATTGAAATAAGATATTTTTACCAGCTCATAAAAATTGACCCGGATGTAATCAACGGAATTGTGGAAAAAATAAACCAGAATGTAAAGGAAAATGGGGGAGTATCGTTTTCAGGAAACAACCCTTTTCATTTTTGTTTTGATGATACAAAAATCGGCGGTAAATTTGCCTGTGTTCTTACGCTTTCCTATGTCAAAGAGCTTTTTGAAGAATATTCAGGCAGAATCGGGGAATATACAGTTTTGTGTTTTTTTTCCACGGAGTCAAATGAAGTTGTCCGGGAGGAACTGGAAAATAAAGTTTTGCAGATTAAGGACGACAAGGGCTTTTTTTGTGACTATCCGGCTGTGGAACGTCTCGGGGACTTGGTTAATTTTGAGCCCGGGGGAAACAAAATCTTAAATTTTTATTTTGACGGCATACTTAAAAAGGAAACCGTGTTATGGGAGAGCGGTAATCTATACCTCATTGGTGGAAAGGGACATTGGGCTTACAGGGCATTCAGGGAAATGTTACGGAATTATGATATGGAGGAACTGGGAAACTGCCTGAATAATGAGGACAGGAAAGTGTTTATGGAGTTGTATCCTGTCAGCCGGTTTTTTGACAGTTACCGTTACGAGGGGGATTGGAATACACGTAATCTTATGGCTTTGGAAAAATATTATACCCTTGCCTGTTATGCCCTTAGCGAAAAATCCAAGAAAGAGAAAACTCCTTTGATTTTAAATGTGTACAATCAGGCTGAGTTGGATAAAGAGTCTGCAGTTTTGCTTAAAAAAATAGAAAACGACCCAAGGATTTTTCAAAGCCTTACTTTCAAATATTATAAAAGTCCTGCAGTAGGTACAGAAAACAAAATACCCGGTGAATTGATTTTTCTTCTGCTTGTTTGTAGTACAGCCTGCAATTACATTTATTCATTTGAGTTGGAAGACTTTTTTAGGTTTTTGGGTAGGGGAAATTATTTTTATGGTTTCCTTCTCAAACTGTTTAAATCCCTGGGAATAGTTTTTACAGGAGATGGAACCAGAGGGTTTGCACTTGTGGGTGTGGAAGATTCCGGAACCGGAAATATAGAGGAAGTGATAGGACGCTTTATTTGGGAAAAATTCCAAAGAAAAGAACTTTCCGTAAGCGGTGGGCTTTATCTTGTCTTGAACAGCCTGAATTTTCATTCCCCGGTATCTTTTATTCAGGCGGCTGTTTTCCAGTCTTATGAGAACGGGGTGCTGGTGGATTTAAGGGAAAGGCTGGTTTCGGGAATTGATTCAAAAAAACTGGAGAAAAAATACTGTACCGAGGTTATAAATATGATCCTGGGATATTGTGCCGTTATGCAGAATGACTATAATTCCGCAGAAAATTATTTTGCCATGGGATCTGACAATGTTCCTGAAATTTATCTGGGAAATGTTCTGCTTTTGATAAAAAACCGTAATTATTCAAAGGCTGTGGAATGGGTGAAAAAGAGCCTCATCGCTTGTCAAAATGATAAGGATGTTTTCGGGGAATTAAGGGCTCTTTTTATGATGTCCCGGATTTCCATGTTGCAGGGGCAGTTTTCTGATGCTTTTGATTATCTTGAGTATTCATTTTCCTGTGCGGAAACAATTTCTGACTCATATTGGAAAATCAAAATCCGGCTTGACATGGCTGTGAATTCATTTATTCAGGGAAATTTTGCCAAAACCATCAGAATGGCCGAGGAAATGCTTTCTTTATGCAGAAAAAGTTTTTTTATCGATTATGAACTATTAGGCTTGTTTATCCTGGGCCGGGTATATCACTTGACAGGAGATTACGGAAAGGCAGAAGAAATTTTTCAGAAGGGTATAGAACTTGCAGGTGATTACCGTATAGAAAAGGGTGAAAATTTGTTTAAAATCTGGCAGGGAAGGGTGATACTTTATAAAGGGGATTACAGCAGGGCGGAAAAGATTTTCCTCCAATACCAGGAAATAAACCCCGACAGTTTCCTTTTTCTTGTAGAAAGCAGTGTTATGTTCCGTAACAAACTTCCCCCGGCAGATTTTTTAAACAGGGCCGTCGGGCAGTACCAGCAGCAACCGGCATGGAGTGATAACAGTATTTCTTGGGATAGTGGATTTAACTTTTTAGAGGACAGATGCTTTGAAGGGTTGGGAAACATCAGGATTCCTTTGAGACTTCTTGATGCTTATATCAGCTTGTTGAAATTTAAAAATAATATAGATAGTGAGTCGGCGGTTAAGACAATAAATCATGTTACAAGGGATTCCGGATATTTGGAATTTGATCCGAATAATGCCATGTATTTCTATTTTTATTATCTTATGACGGAAGCGGATAATGAGGAAGATTCTGTCGACAAGGATACCCTGCTGGGAAGGGCTTTTAAGTGTATGCAGGAACGGGTTTCAAAAATCGATGATGCGGTTATTCAGAGCAAATATATGCAGAATTCTTACTGGAATTCTAAAATCTATGCCGAAGCAAAAGAAAATAAGCTGATATAAAAATCCCTTGTTTTTTTGGTAATATTTTAACCGGTGCTTGACTTTTATGGCTTAATTTGTTAAAGTCATCACATATTATGGCGGCTTAGCTCAGTCGGTAGAGCAAACGGCTCATATCCGTTAGGTCGTAGGTTCAAGCCCCACAGCCGCTAAAGAGGCCCGGTTTTTCCGGGTCTTTTTTTTATCCGGAAAGCTGTTGCCTTTCTTTCAGCAAAATACCTATCTTAAGGAAGCTGTTTTTATAAGCGTCTTGGCAAAATCTACCAGTTCCCTGATTTTTTCCGGGGAATAGGGGGCTGTTTTTTCCATTTCAGGATCCAGGCATTTTTCATTTTTAAAGGGTGAAAAAAACCAGGGTGTTTCCTTATCCAAAATTGAAGCAATTTCTTCTATTTCGATTTTGTCTATGAGTCCGGGAACCAGTACCGTCCGGTATTCAATTTTCATCTCCGGGGTTTTATTCAGTATCTGGTTGAATTTATCTTCTGAAAGAATTTCCAGGGTCTTTTTTAGAAGGTAATCCGGGGCAGGTAGTTTTGTAAGTTTTGGATACTTTTGCAATGAAGTCTTTATATCCAGGGAAATCATATCCGGCCGGACTTTCGGGTCGGAGAGAATGTCCTTTAATTTGTCCGGGCTCATGCCGTTTGTGTCCAGTTTAAGTAGAAAGCCTTTTTCTTTTATGGTTTGGGCGGTTTGCAAAAAATATGGGGAAAGGAGGGCTTCTCCTCCAGATAGGACTACTCCTTTTATTACATTCCGGCGTTTATCCAGGTGGCAGAATATTTCTTCCAGGGGAACCAGTTCTTCCCGGTTTATTGTGCCCCGTGCAAGGTCTCCGTTGTAACAGTATGGACATTCCATATTGCAGCCGGGAAAAAAAATCATGGAAGCAATTATTCCGGGATAATCAATTAGAGTTGTTTTTAAAAATCCTGCCGAAGGGCTTGCCATTGTTCCTCCTTTTTTTATTTTATCATAAAAAAGGGATTACGGGTATTTTTTTTGAGGTTTTCTGGTATCATTCCCTCATACCGGTCAATAGTTTGTTTTGTATTTGCAATTTTTATTTTTGCCTAATAAACCGTATTTTTACCTGCAAAACACAAAATCCTGTAATCTTGCGGTTACTGAATTCCCGGACAGTGTGAGGAAGCGGTTTCTGCATTTTTAGATACAAGTCATCCAGATTGGCGTCATGTATTTTGGAGGAATCTTTTCCTATTCGTATAAAGCCCATGTATTTATATTCTTTTTTGAGGCTAACTGCTTTAAAAAACTGAAAATTTCTCTTTATGTAAAAATGACAAAGCTTAGGGTGGTTATAACCAAGTGTTTAGATGCATAGTTTACATATCACTTCCTAATCAAATGATTTTTTGTGGTTTTGTACCTGTTCCTAAAAACCCTGTACTTTTTTTCGGTGGTACTTTCCCCTGATGTTGGATTGAGTAAACAGTATTATAACCTCGGTTTCCGTGAAAATATGCCGGCAAGACAGCTGATAGATTTTTTATTCTTGTAATCAGTTGTGTTTATATACATGAAACTGGAAATCTTTAACACTGGTTAAAAGGAAACAGATTATTCGCATCAAGAAAACAGTTGGAATTTTTCTGTCAGATTAATCTAAAAAAAGGTATGTATTGAATGTTACTAACAAAAAACGGCTTTCCTGGTGGAAAATTTTTCCCAAAGAAAACCGTTTTTTGCCTTATTTATGCTTTTTTTAGACTGCCTTTGCTTGCAGGTGGGATTCAAAGAAGTTTCTCAAATCCTGTACAGTTCTTGCCCGGAAACATTCTTTTCCCTCTGTGTCAAAAACGACAACTGTGGGGGCTGCCAGGATTCCAAGTTCTGTTGCTCTTTCAAGCCCTTCCTTTGTGTCTACATCGACGAATGTTCCGGTTATATCAAGGAGGGACACATATTCCTTTACAGGAGGGCAGTTGGGGCAGGTTTTTCTCATGAAAAATTCATAGGTATAATCCCTGTCATTCTGTACAAAGGAGCTTTGCTTTTCTTCCTGTTTTGGAGCCTCTTCTGAAACCACATTTTTTAGATGGCTGCATACAGAGTTTTCATCAGCTGAGAAAAGTTTCCTGTGGTTGTATTCTTCCCTTTTTCCCTTGTTCCAGTTGGCAACTGATCTGTAGTACCCTACAATTCTTGCGTAAACCTCAGTTTTGGTTCCTTTAAGGTTTGCGAGCTCATCCTTTACTTCCTGGATTTCTTTGTTTACTTCTTCCAGTGTTCTTGCCATTTTTTTCCTCCCGTTTTATGCAAGCGATTTTTTTTCTTCTTCAAGTTTTATAAGTTTTTCTTTTAGTTCTTTTTCTTTTTCTGCCTTACATTTTGGGCATTCAAACTGTTCCCCGTCCAAATATCCGTGGATCGGACATATTGAGAATGTGGGGGAAATTGAAAAGTAAGGCATCCTGTAGTTGTAGGCTATGGCCTTTACCAAGTCCCGGCAGGCCTTCCATTCTTTTATTGATTCCCCAAGGTAGACATGGAAAACAGTTCCCCCGGTGTATTTTGTCTGGAGGGAATCCTGGTGATCCATGGCCTCAAAAATATCCCGGGTATAATCAACAGGGAGCTGGCTTGAATTTGTGTAATAAGGCTCCTTGTCTCCCGAGGTGATTATATCCTTATACCTTTCCTTGTCGTGGCGGGCGAGGCGGTAGGATGTACTTTCTGCAGGGGTTGCCTCCAGATTGAAAAGGTCCCCGGTTTCTTCCTGGTAGTCTGCCAGTCTGTTTCTCATGTGGAGGAGGACTTTTTCTGCAAAGGCCTTTCCCTTTGGATTTGCAATATCCACTCCCAAAAAGTTCAGGCAACATTCGTTCATCCCGCAAAGCCCGATGGTGGAAAAATGGTTGTTAAGGGTCGAAAGATAGCGTCTCGTATAAGGGAAAAGCCCTCCGTCCAAAAGCCTCTGGATAACCTTTCTTTTTAAGACCAGGCTGGTTTTTGCCAAATCCATTACATGGTTAAGCCGGTCAAAGAACTCTTTTTCGGTTTTTGAAAGGTAGCCTATCTGGGGCATATTTATTGTAACAACCCCAAGGCTTCCGGTAAATTCGTCAGAACCAAAGAGTCCGCCTCCCCGTTTCCTCAATTCCCGCTTGTCAAGCTGAAGCCGGCAGCACATTGACCGCACATCGGAGGGATTTAAATCAGAATTGATAAAATTCTGAAAGTAGGGGGTTCCGTACCGGGCGGTCATTTCAAAAAGTTTCTGTGCATTGGTACTGTCCCAGTCAAAATCCCTGGTTACATTGTATGTAGGGATGGGATACTGGAAGCCCCTTCCTGCTGCATCCCCTTCTATCATCAGGTCGATAAAAACCCTGTTTATGAGATTCATTTCTTCCTGGCAGTCCCCGTAGGTAAAGTCCATTTCCTGTCCACCTACGATGGCAGGCTTGTCCTTGAGATCCTGGGGAACGGTCCAGTCCAATGTTATGTTGGTAAAGGGAGCCTGGCTTCCCCACCGGCTGGGGGTGTTTACCCCGTATATAAAGCTCTGGATGCACTGTTTTACTGTTTTTTCGTCCAGATTGTCTTTTTTAATAAATGGGGCGAGATAGGTATCAAAGGAGCTGAATGCCTGGGCTCCGGCCCATTCGTTCTGCATTATTCCCAAAAAGTTTACAATCTGCTGTATCAGTGTAGAAAGATGCCTTGCCGGGGTTGATGTAATTTTGTCCGGTACTCCTCCCAATCCTTCCTGTATAAGCTGTCTTAAAGACCAGCCTGCACAATATCCCGAAAACATGGAAAGGTCGTGGATATGAAAGGCGGCGGTTTTATGTGCCTGGGCCACCTCTTCCGGGTAAATGTTTTTGAGCCAGTAGTTTGCAGTAAGGGAACCGGAATTGTGGAGGATAAGACCGCCCAGGGAGAAGTTTACATTGGCATTTTCCTTGACCCTCCAGTCTGACTGGCTAAGGTATCCGTCCATGGTGGCATCGATATCCAGCATGAGTTTTTTTGAGTCTCTTATGGCTTCATGTTTTGCACGGTAAAGGATATAAGCCTTTGCCACCTGTACTTCGGAAGCCTCAATGAGGACGGTTTCCACTATGTCCTGGATTTCTTCTATTGCGGGGATTGAGTGGGCATGTCTTGCTGCCATCATTTCCTGGAGTTTTTCTTCCACTTTTTGGGTAAGATACTCAGCCTTCTCCGTATCAGAAGCCTTTGAAACTGCAAACTGGGCCTTTTCTATGGCTTTTAGAATTTTATTCCTGTCATATGGCTCGATTTCTCCGGAACGCTTGACAACGCTTTTAACAAAATTTTCAGGCTTTTCGGCAGTTTCTGTCCCCAAAAAAGCCTTCCACTGTGGAAACACACCCTCGTCACTCATACTCTTTCCTCCCTTAAAGTATTAAAGACAATCTATTCTGTTAACTTCGGATATAAATTCCTGAAGGTTCTCAAAATGCTTGTAAACCGAGGCAAACCTTATGTATGCCACTTTGTCCAACTTATACAATTTTTCCAGCACCATATCCCCGATTACCGAGGCCGCAACTTCGCCGGTTCCTTTACCTTTTGCCATGGCTTCGTCTTCGATTTCGTTTATAAGTTCCTCGATGGTCCATCTGGAAACCGCCCTTTTTTCCAGGGCCCTGGTTACCCCCCGTTCAATCTTTGTCCTGTCAAAGGGTTCCCGCCTTTGGTCTTTTTTTATGACGAGGAGGGGTTTTTCTTCTATACGCTCATAAGAAGTAAATCTGTAACCGCAGTCCAGACATTCCCTTCTGCGGCGTACACTGGCACCTCCTGCCAGAGTACGGGATTCTATTACCTTGTCATTGTTGCTGTCACATCTGGGACACTTCATGGTTACCTTTAGTCCACTAAATATAGCGTATTTTAGTAGATTTGTACACAATATACAATGTTTAAAAAATGTGTTCAACTGTTTTTTTACTTAATTTGCTTCATTTTTGTAAATTATTTTTTTCCGGTAAATAATAAAGGCGGAACCAAAGGCAAAAAAAGCAAGAATCACAATATAATCCCCCAGATAGGAGTAAAGTGTCCTCGTGTAAGGATAAACAGGAACGGAAAGAATTTCAGAGTGTTCCTCAAAGAGCGGAAAATCGTAAATAACTTCTCCCAGCGGGTTTATGATACAGCTGTAACCTCCGTTGGTACTTCTTGCCATAACGGTGCGGTGTTCCACGGCTCTGAAAGAAGCTATTGAAAAATGCTGCATTTCCGCCGATTCGGTTTTTGACCAGGAATCGTTGGTAAGATTAAGAAAAAAACGGCTTCCGTTTTTGACAAGGCCGGTGCAGACTCCGGGAAAGGCATCTTCAAAACAAATAGGGGTTGAGAAAAGAATTTCTTTTCCGGAGTTGGTAAGTCCGGTAAAAAGTCTGTATTCATGGGAGGGGGTCCAGCCGGAAGAAAATCCTGCCACTGCATTCATGAATTTTTTCATCCAGTCGTACTGGATAAACGGGATATATTCTGCAAAAGGTACAAGCTGCATTTTGCCGTAATGCTGGAGGATTTCTCCTTCCGGGGACAAGAGGATTGCAGAGTTTGAAAAAAGCTCGTTTTCCATATCAATAATGTAGGGGGCTCCTACCAGAAGGGGAATGCCGTTTTCCCTTAAAAAAGGCACAAAGGGGTCCTTGTATGGAAAATGCTGGTAGTATTCATAATTTTCCTCGTAAGGATAGGCCAAAACTGTTTCATTCCAGGCAATGAGCCGGGGCTTTTCCCGGTTTTTTAATCCTTCCCTTGTAAGCCTCATGGCAGTGGAAAGTGATTTTTCAAAGTTATCGTTCCAGGAATCGCTGTTGTGTTGGACAAAAAGTATATTAATGTAGTCTTCCGGCTCCGGTAATGTGGCGATTTTATAAAATCCGTAGGAGTAAATAATCAGAAGAAGGAACAGGCAGAATGCAGTATTTTTTATTACCCAGATGCCTTCTTCCCCTATTGAAAAAAGACACCGGGCTGCAGGCCCCGGCATTGCACCAGGAAAAGTTTTTTCTCTTTTGGGAAGATGAAAAGCTCCCCTTATGAGGGACAGGAGGGAAGGTTTTTCTTCCTGGAAAAACGGAAAAGAATTTACGGTTTTTGCTTTAACCCAATAAATGAGGTTTTCTCCAATCAGGGAACCTGTAAGTGCCATTACAAAGCTGATTCCCCAGGTTCCGGTCAGGTCTGCAATCTGGATAAAGGGAATTGATGTTCTGGAACTCATAATCAGTGTCCCCCATGGGTAGGCTAGAAAACCGTTTGATTTAAACCATTCCCAGGAAACCCATACCGAGGCAAATATCCAGGGCCTCAGCCAGCCGGGAAGTTTATTGGCTGTCCACAGGAAATAACCTAAAATCCAGCCAAAGAAAAAATATGCAATTGCAGAAAGTCCCAATGTGAATACGGCATAACCTTGGAAAAAAGCCAGCCAGAAACTGCTCATGAGATGGGTTAAGGAAACTGAAAGTCCTGTTGTAATTCCTGAAACAATGGGTTTTTTACCTCTGTTTTTTTCCAAAACGTAGTACAGTGGCACCAATGAAAAAAGTCCCAGTAAAAAAGAACCGCTGTGGGAAAACACGTTTGGTATCGAAAGTGTCAAAAGCAGGGAAGACAAAAACGCCCCTAAAAAACTTTGGATAATACTCATTGCATGGATTAATCTAATCTTCTTTTGTTTTTTTTTCAATCCGATTTGATTGAAAGATGTTTTGGATCAGGATTTTCCTTTCGTAGGGAAAAGCGTTTTTTCCTGTTTGTCCGGTTTAGCCGGACTTGGCCGGCGGACAAGCAGAATTCCGGAAAGAGTTTGCCTTGTTACAGGTTTGTTTTTCATTAAAAAAAACTTTTCTTGACAATACATAATAACTATTATAAATTTTTTAGGTGGTTGTCTGATAATCAATATAAAAACCATAGGTTTTTACAGTCTTGTTTTGCTGTAAATTCTCACTATGGGGGAGTTTGTGGATGCTTGAGATTGAAAAATTCCACAAACAGGAGTACGGGGTTCTGCCGGAAATTACTGTAATTCACGGCGGAAGTTTCCATATTCTTGGTGAACTTTGTGACTTTTTGAATTTGCCGACTTTGTCGGTTTCTGTTAATCTTCCTCTCTATTTGTGTCTTTCCCCCAGGAAAGATTCCGGCTACAGATTTTACGACCCTGTCTTGCAGGAGTCCAGACGTTCCACTTTTTCCGGATTGAAATTCAAAAAAGAAGACCGGTGGGCAAATTATCTTAAAGCTGCGATTTACTCTTTTTTAAAATACGGCCTGGATTTAAAGGGGCTTAATGTTTCCGTTTTTTCCGGTATTCCCCATAATTGCGGCATTGATTCGGGTGTTGCTATGTTTTTTTGTATGGGCTTTGCATTGAAAAACCTGTATGTTCCTGAAATGAGTAATGAAAATTTTTATTCTGTACTACGGGAAGGCTGTGACAATTTCATGAGTTTTCATTTTTCCTCTGCCGATTTTTGTAAATTCATGGGGGGCAGGGAAGGGTGCTTTGTTCTTACAAATCCGAAGGATAAATCCTGGGAAAAAATTCCTGTATCCGGGGATGAAATGATTGTTCTTACTGATTCAGGGCTGAGCTTCCTGTCTTCAAAATCAGAAATTGAGTTACGTGAAAATAAATGCAGCATTGCTTTTTCAAAATTCAAAAAAGTTTTACCCGGTGTTTCTCCCGAAGACTATACACCGGATATTATCTCTGAGTCAGGGGTTGTTTTGTCCGAAGAGGAAAGAAGGGCTGTGCTTTATATAATCAGGGAAATACAGGCTGTAAAGGAGGGGGGAGCCGCTTTACAGAAGTCCGATCTGGCAGGATTTTCAAAAGTCATTAACAATTCCCATCAGGGATTGAGGGATTTGTTTGAAATATCCTGTCCTGAGGTAGACTGGCTTGTAAGGAGGGTTCAGGAACTGGAAGGAACTTCCTGTTCCCGCCTTATAGGCAGGGGATTAAGGGGATGTACTTTTAGTATGATAAAAAAAGAGGTTTTTGATATATACATGGAAAAACTGGATGAATATGAAAGAATTTTTGGTTTTCATCCTGCAATCTATAGAGTAAAAACCTCAGATAGTATAAAAATAATATAGACTGATTTTTACTTTCCGGCGGGTGGGGTATGAATATACTTGTTACAAATGACGACGGGCTTTACGCTCCGGGGATTCAGGTGCTTTACCGGTATTTGCGGGAACGCCATAATGTAAAGATTGTTGCTCCGGACAGGGACAGATCCGGGGTTTCCCATGGTGTTTCTATTGCCAGGAATCTTAAGATTGCTGAACGGGGGGTGGATTGCTATGAATGTTCCGGACTTCCTGCCGATTGTGTCTATTTCGGGATTAATTCCCTGTTTTCGGGGAAGCCGGATTTGGTTATATCGGGGATAAACAAGGGGGCAAATCTGGGAACTGATGTGATATATTCAGGAACCGCAGCCGGTGCCAGGGAAAGTGTTCTTTTGGGGGTTCCTGGAATTGCGGTTTCTCTTGCCGATATCAACGGTCCCTGGTTTTTTGAGCCTTTGGCGGAGTTTGTCAGTAACAATACAGAAAATTTTGTATCCATGGCAGTTCCCCTGACCTTTATGAATGTGAATGCCATGTCTTTGCCGGAAGGATCCGGAGAAAGGAAATACCCCGGAGTCAGATTTTCCTATTTGTCATCCAGAAAATATAGTGACGGAGTCAACATTGTTGAATCTGACGACGGTACAAAAAATTATACGCTATACACAGGTGGAATAATCCAGGAGGAACCTCCCGAGGAGTCCGACTGGGATATTGTATTGAAAGGCTTTATTTCCATTTCTTTTGTGGGTGCTTACCCCAAGGAAGTTTGCCATAAAAGCATTGAGAGCCGCGGCTTTATAATTTAGGAACGGTTTAGGCGGGAAGGTATTATGACGGAAAACATTGAAGAAAACATCGTAGATGAAAATTCTGCTTCAGAGGCGGTAAGGCAGGGGCTAAGGCTTTATAACAAAGGTGATTACGAAGGAGCCCTGGGGGTTTTCCTTAAAATACCGGAAACGGATTTGGATTCCGAGATAAGCAGGGATTTAACCTATTACACAGGATTGTGTTATTCAAAACTGAACAAGTACGATGATGCCATATTGTTTTTGGAACAGATAGTTACTTCCGGGGTTGTTGACGAAAAGAGTAAACAGTGCAGGATGATACTTGCCGTTTTATATATTTTTACAGGAAGAATGAGGCTTGCTGATTTCGAGCTGAAAAAGCTGTTGGAAACCGGGGATGAAACACCACAGATTTATTGTGCCATAGCATATATTGCATGGGAACAGAAAAAAGCCGAGGAGGCAGTTGAGTGGTATGAAAGGGCCCTGGAGATTGACGGGGCTAACTGTACCGCCCTTAACGGGTTGGGGTATGTTTTGTGTTGCTCCGGGGGAGATATTGCCCGGGCCTTAAAACTGTGCAGGCAGGCTTGCGAATCTTTTCCCGACAATCCCTCTTACTTGGATTCCTTGGGCTGGGTTTACAATAAGATGGGAATGGCAGTGGAGGCAAAGGCCTACCTGCGGCGTGCACTTGAAAAGGCACCCGGAAACAAGACTATAAAAGAACACCTTGACGCTGTTGTGAATGAAGGACTTTGACTTGATTATGAAGAAATTTTTTTTACAGAATGTGCAGAATTCTGCCTGTGCTGATGTAGTTTCTGGAACCGGTTGCCGCTACCAGCTTTATCAAGTACTGCGTATTTTTGTTTTCCCGGTACTTTTTTGTTTTATGTTTATCTGTCTTATGGCAGAGGAACCTACAGAGATTCAAAAAGGACTTGCCTCAGAGAATTTCAGGCTTGGTGTACAGGCTTACTACCGTGGGGCATTTAATGATTCAATAATGGCTTTTGAAAAGGCATTATCCAACTTGCCGGAGGAAAGTCTTATTCTTGATTGGCTTGGCAAAGCCTATTACCGCTCCGGTTTTGAGGATACTGCCCTCCAGCAGTGGCAGACTGCCTTGAAAAAGGGTTACGGCGGTTTGCTTTTGGAAAACAGGATAGATATTGTCCGTGGACGGCGGGAAAATATTTCCATAATGAATGAGCAGAAAAGGTATGTGGAGGGGGGAAATTTTCCTGCAAAGACCGGGGAAACAGTGAACTATCAGTATCCTACTTCTGTCTTTTCCCTTAAAGACGGTTCCTCCATTGTGGTTTCCTATGGCACAAATGAAATAATTTCCTATAACGTAAACGGAAAAGTCAATTTCAGATCCCAGGGACCCCTTTCAGGTTTTTTAAGACCATTTGATGTGTATGTGCTTGATAATGGTGATATTCTGGTTTCAGAATACGGAGGAGACCGGGTCAGTGTTTTGGATTCCGGAGGAATTTACAAAACTTCCTTCGGGGAGAAGGGAATGGGGGACGGACAGTTTATGGGTCCCCAGTACATAACTGTTGACTCAAAGAACTATGTGTATGTTACGGATTTTGGTAATAACAGGGTTAATGTTTTTAATCCCGAATACCAGTTTGTTTTTTCTTTTGGAGAAAAAAACAGTAACTTTGCCGGTTTTACAGCTGTGGGTGGTATATGCTGCCTTGATGATTTGATTTATGTTGGAGACGGGGGAAGCGGAGCCTTGTATTGTTTTGATGTAAATGGAAATTATATTGAAACTGCCGCCCCCAAAAAAACATTTAAAAAACCTGAAGGAATCAGGGAGTGGAAGGGAAAACTTCTGGTTTCTGATTACAATAAAATGGTTCTGTTTGATCCTGTGTCGATGGAACTTACCCAGGTTGGTACTGTGGGAAATGCTTCTACCTCCCTGATGTCTTCTTCCCCTGATGTAAACGGGAATATCCTTACTGCTGAATTCCGGGAAAACGATATTAAAATATTTTCAGGAATGACGGATATTGCAGGAGGGCTTTTTGTCCAGATTGAAAGGGTTAATTCTGAAAAATTCCCTCTCGTTCAGATGGAGGTCCGGGTAGAAGACAGGTTCCGCAATCCCATTGTAGGTCTGGAGGCTTCCAATTTTTATGTAACGGAAGAAAAGCGTCCGGTTTCAGAACAGACTCTAGCCGGTGCGGCATATCAGTCTTCAGTGGTGGATATTACGGTAATTTTGGACAGATCCCTGGAATCGGAAGAGTATGAAGAGTCAATGAAGGAAGCTGTTAAGGAAATTGCCAAGGCAATGGGGGGCAGGGGGCGGCTTAATGTTGTGTCTGCCGGGGAAATACCTTCCCTTGAATTCAGCGGTTCTCCGGATCTTGCCCTGAATTTTACTTCAAAAAATATTCTGAGCCAAAGAACCCAGCGTTGGAATCTGGATTTGGCTTTGAGACTTGGTGCCAATAATCTGGTGAACGGAGAAAAAAAACGTGGTGTGATTTTTCTTTCCTGTGGAGGACTTACCCCCCTTTCTTTCCAGCGTTACGGACTTGCTGACATAGCGGCTTATTTAAATAACAACGGAATAATATTTGATGCAGTTTATCTTACCCGGAAAGGTTCTGTACCTGAACTGGAATATCTTTGCCGCCAGACCGGAGGAAAAGAACATTATATATACGAAAAGCAGGGACTGTCCCCCATTGTTCAGGAATTGCAGGATGCCCCTAACGGAAGTTACGTTATTACTTACTATTCAGCCCTTCCTCCGGGATTTGGGGAATCTTATCTTCCGGTTGAGCTTGAGGTTTACCTTTTAAACCGTTCCGGCAGGGATGAAACCGGATACTTTGCCCCATTACAGTAAAGCAAGGAAAAATCCCTGCTGTCAGAAGGAAATCTTTCCTCCAAAGCCTGAGGTAACGTTTCCGGTAAGGATTTTTTCCGGAGAAATGTTTATTTCCAGATTGACTTTAAAATAAAGTGTGATTGCTTCTTCGTAGACTGTTTCAAGTTTGTGCTCAAAGGTAAAGCCTGTTGTTCTTTCAGTTGTAAGACTGTCCTGGTCTGTGTTTTTGTAAAAGTTGCAACCAGCGGTTTCTGTTCTGATGATTTCCGGTTTTTTCGAAAGGGCAGAATAAAAAAAGTTTTTGCTTTTTGTTTTTTTGCTGAGAAAAACAGGAATAAGGGACGATATAAAGGACGAGCCGCCCCGTATTTCCGTGGAAATTTCAAATCTGTCGAAAATACTGTAATCAGTAAAAGACAAATAGTTTGTGATTCCTGATTTTAAATTATCGTTAAAAATCAGAATCAGCTCATTGTTCATTATCCCGTTCCAGGTTACTTCACCTTCCTGAATAGAGGTCGTCACCCGGAGGAAATTATAAAGCTGTTCCTCCCGGTACCAATTAAAAACAGGGTAAGCCCCGTAATTACCAAAAATATTAAGGGCGAAAAAAGTTGTTTCACCTTCTATATCCAGGATTTTGTTATAATCTGTCTCGGTGGTGCTTCCTGTTGTTTTTAAACTGAATGAGGTGCTTTGTGGAAGAATGAGATCAATCCAGGATGCTTCCAGGCTGCGTTCCCATTTTATTTTGTAAATGTCCTTTCCTTCCTGTCTTGAAACATCAGAATTTTTTGGTTTGTAAACTTTTTCTGATTTTTCAGAAAAAAAACCAAAGGGGGGAAGTCCAAGAAAATCCCTTGTCTGTGAAAAAAGTTCTTTTAATGAAATAAAATCACCCTTTCTGGAAGAAGGTCTGTTGCGTATTTCCCTGTAAAAATTCCTTTCCGAAGAAAGTGTAATAATGTTGTCATTTATTATGAATGGAATTGTACCTGCAAACCGGTAATACTCCTTGTTGGAATTGCTTTGCAGAATTTCATTTTGTATTCCGGTTTCACCGGTTATAAAAAAATCAATCGTAGAAAAATCCAGACCTGTTTTTGCATAAAATTTTTGATTCCTAAAAAGACTTCCGTCCCCGGCATTATAATCACTCCAGGAGTTTTTGTAATAAGAAAAATAATCTTCTCCGGTTTTTTCTTTATTGAATTTTTCTGAAATTGAATATTCTGCTGTTAAATAATAAGGCCCTTTTGAAAAAAACAGGGAAGTATCTATATCCTGTTTTTTTAAATATCCCCATTTTTCGCTGTCTAATTTTGCTGATATATTTAAACCTGATCCCGGAATTTCTATTTCGGTTCCTGTGCTTCGGTAATACCCATTTGTACTTCCGTTAAAATTGTAAATCTCATGGAAATTAACATATCTAAAATCCGTGTTTAATTCATGGGAACCGTATTCCATCACTTTTTCCGTTGAATTTGAAAGTGTTGTATTAATCTTTAGACTCAAATTCAGGAATTTTAATTCGCTGTTAATATCACCCCTTGCTTCAAATGCGTTTGTACCATTTAAAAAAGTATTGGAAAGAAAAGAATCTATATCGAAATTAAGTTCCAGCGGTGATATTTTTGAATCCCAAACCCGGGAAAAGGAAATTGTATTGTAGTTTCCTATCTGAGACAATGGTATTGAATTTTCAAGATGTAATTCGTCGATAAAAATTCTGAATTCTTCTGCTCCGGTTTCGAATTGGATTTTAACAAACGAAAATATTTTGTCGTTACCTGATATTATCCGGGCTTCGGGAATGTTTTTCCCGTTAAAGTAAATTTTTTTATTTATCAAATCTGCACTGATTTTTGCCCATTGCCGTGGGGTAATATGGGATTCAATGCCAATGACCGGAATCGTGATTTTGATTTTCTCTTTGGAGTCTGAACCACCTGTTCCAAGAGAAATTGTTATTTTGTCCCCGGATTCAGGAATGCCGTCAAAAAAAATATAGAAAGAAAAATTCTTATAATAGTTTCCGTCAACGGGTTCTATATATGCCGATAAAGAATTTTCCCCTTGTTCTATTGGATTCAGTGATGAAAGTGTTCTTGTATATTGAATTTCCAATACAGAGTTTGAGTCATCGTTAAGGGATGATATGGTTTTTCCCCAGGAACCATTTTCCAGTGAATTTTCTGATCCGTAAAGAGGGTCTTTGTTTATTGCAGCCTTCAAGCCTCCCGAAATCATAAAAGGCATACCGGAGGTCATTATTTCCCGGATTTGGAGTTTACAGGACGCCCACTGGTTTCCCTTTACCCTTGGCTTAACGATTATTCTGATTGCAGTATTATTGCCTATTCTGACCTTTTGCTCTTCTGTAAGAAAAATTTCAATATTCTGCCATTTGCCCAAATCGTTTTCTTTTGTGGAAATTCCCTTTGTAACTCCTGCTGTTGTATCTTCTCCGGATATTTTCCATGTAACCATATTTGTTTCTTCTGCCGGGAAAAAATCGCCTTCTTCTGTTTTTTCGGGGAATTCCGGGTAATCTTTCAGATTCCCTGGGACACCAAACTGAATGTATATATCACAGATGTCTTCTTCTGCAGAAAAAATTCCAGAAAATAATTCTGTGGGTTGTAAATTCATAATTAAATTTACAGTGGAGCCATTGGTAACAAGGGAAGATTCCTCCCAGTTTAAAATTCCTCCGGTCCAGGGTTCTGTTATGCCCTCCGGGTAATAGTCTTTTGTAAGCCATTCCAGGTTCATTACCATGCCGGAATTGTCACTGTAACCGGTTGTGTATGGACCTTTCTGGCCTTCTGCAATAGTTCCTGTAGAATCAGCCTTAACATTACCGTAGCTGTCCAGGGACAGGGTTTTGCGGTAAACCGGATAAATCAGGTTTTCGGCGGAAAACATTGTTCCGGAAATGTTGAATTCTGTGTTCCGGGGCAGGGAATAAAGCCAGTCGTATTTTAAATAATGAATTTTCCCTTCCTTGTCAAAACCCATTATACGGTAAAGTCCGGTCGTGTCCTCAAATGAAATCTTACCGAAAGTTTCATTTGTTATCTTAACACCTTTGCCTGAATAGGTTATTTTACCGCTTCCTGTTATATCACCTTGGTTAAGAGTGTTTCCGTCAGAATATTTTTTTCCGCTTAGCGGCCATTGTATTTTTCCGGCAAAAGACATATTCAGTCCTGGAAAAATATTCCAGTTCACAGCAGAAACAGCCTGGAATTTTGTTATTGAGTCAGAAGAAAAGATTGAAGACGTATTGCTGTCTTTTTTCTGGTAAGTAACTCTGATAATTTCAGTTGAATTCGGAGGCGTACCCAGTGTAAGAATTCCTGTACTTTCATCAAAATCATATTCTGTGGTTTTCAGAGATCCCCTGTAAACCCTAATGGTTTCCGGATTGATGTTGTAGTCAACAAAGATTTCCCCGGATGTTCCGGTATCAGCAGGAAGTGTATATTCAAATCCAAGACATAGGTTTTCTTCTGTTATGATTTTTCCTGGTGGAATATAAATAAGTCCGGGATTTGGAAAAAATTCTTTTCCTGTTGACGTGGACAGTTTTACAAGTGGAAACCTGCCGGAAGGGGTGTAATAATTTCCTGAATTACCGGTATAAACTTCAAAATAAGAAAATTCCGAAACCGAAAAACTTTCCTTATCGGTACGGATAGAATAGTCTTTTAATTCTTCTTTTGTGGTTTTGTATACCAGCTTTATTTTTTGATCAAGATCCGAGTTTATTGAAATATTTCCCGGAATATAATATCTGGAGCATATTTCCATTACATTGAAATTATTTATTGAACGGATGACATAGGTGCTTTCGGAATCAATTTCAACCGTTTTGTTTTCATCACTTATCAGATAGGGTAATATATCAATCCCTGTTTCACTAAAAAAACTAACGGTATCAGTAATTATTTGTGAATCGTTGAATGCAAGATGATTCCCTTTTTCGTCATAAAATGAGACTGTGATTTTGCCCGTGTAATTTTTTTTTAAAGAAATAATCCCCTGGTTTTTTATAAAAATAAATTCACTGTTTCCTAAAAGTTTGTATTTCCTTCCGTCGGAACCGTTGTAAATCCCGTCATCTGTTTCCACAAATATCTTAATACTGTTTATTTTTCCCAATGTTGTGCCGTCTGCAGGTATTATAAACCATCTGCCGCTTATCCATTCGGATATTGATAAAAGAGAATCGCTTATTTCATTGTATCCGGAAAATATTTTTTCTTGGATATTTTCAGAGGCAATATTAATCAGGGAATAAACATCAACATTGTTTTTTGAAAATTTACCGGCTATACTTAATTTGTTTTCATTGTCATTAAGATTTATGCTGTTGAATTCAAGGGGAATATTTCCTGCAAGATTGCCTATGGTTATTTCGTCAATAATGTTGTTGTGGGTTTTGTCAGTATTTTTATATCCTGCAGAAAAGAAGTTTCTTGAAAAACTTTTTGAAAAATAACCGTTGAAAAACCAGTGACTGTCCATTTCAAGGTTTAGGGACAGGTCTACATCCTGTGTTAAGACTCCCGGTAAAAAACCGAATGTTTTACTGTTTTCAAGAGAACTGAAATTCATGCCAAAGTCTGTCCAGCCTATATCCCAGGTTCCGCCGGCATTTAATTCCACCTCTTTGTCCCCGAATTGCCAGTTAAAAACATTTCTGGAAAAAACCGGGAATTCCTCACAATAAACCTTTTTATTTAAAAAAAAAGAGACTGTAAGGAAAAGAATCAGGATTAAAAATCTTGCATTTTTTATTCCGTTTTTATATTTATTTTGTATTTTTGCCAGTGCCTTTTCCAGCTTAATCTGCTTTTCCGTTTTTTCATCGGGGAATAGGTTTTGGGAATATTCCTGTGCTTTTTCTATATTATGAAAGCCGAGTCCCAGAAGCCTGAGTGGTTGACCGTTCCATTTTTTATAGAATAATTGTTTTGCTTCGGAAAAAACTTCCGGTATAGTTAAAAATGGTTCCTGCCGGGTTGTCTGGATGGTTTCGGTTTTAAAATCATCATACCGGATTTTTATACATAAGGTTCTTGACTGCTCTTGCTCGTTTAAAAGCCTGAACCTTAGTTCATTGGCCATTTCCAATAACATTGATTCAAGATAATCACACCTTTGCTCGCTTACCCCAAAGGTATGTTCTGTGCTGATAGATTTTGAGTCAGTTTGTTCGCTGCATATCCCCGGGTCTATACCTCTTACACAGCTGTAGATAAATTCCCCTCCATGGTTACCTGCAATTTTCTTTAAGGTTTCTTTGGAAAGTTCCAAAACCTGGGTCGTTTCCGTAATGCCTGTACGCCGGAGTTTTTCCAGGGTCTTAGGTCCTATTCCCCAGAGTTTTTTTAATGGCAGGCTTTTAATAAATGACAGGGCTTCTCCCGGGGGGATGACAGTGAGCCCGTCGGGTTTATTGTAGTCCGAGGCAATTTTGGCAAGATATTTATTTTCTGCTATTCCGATGGATACGGTAAGGCCTGTTTCTTTTTTTATTATTTCTTTTAATTTCCGGGCTGAGTATTCCGGCTTACCAAGGAGTTTTTCTGTACCGGACATATTTACAAAGGCTTCGTCAATAGATATCTGCTGGATTTCCGGCCCAAAGTCCCGCAGAATCGACATGACTTTTTTAGAATAACCCAGATAAAGCTCAAAATCGGGGGAAATAAAAATACCTTGTGGACAAAGTTGCTTTGCCTTCATAACCGGCATTGCCGAATGTACACCGTATTTTCTTGCCTCATAGGAGCAGGTTGAAACCACACCACGCAGTGCCTCGTGGCCTACTATTACAGGAAGCCCTTTAAGATCTGGATTCTCAATCTGATGAACAGAAGCAAAAAATGCGTCTATATCTACATGAAAAAAAATTTTTTTGTCATTCATGGGCCTTGTCACCCAGGTAAATTGTTTTTTTGACCGAACAGATTTTGTCAAGTGAAATAGGATTGGTACCGGTAAAATTTATTTTGTTATTTGAATTTTCAATATATGCACAAATATATATTGTTAAATCCGAGTCCTTACCTGATGAAAATTCAAAATTAAAATTTTCAGGAGGGAATTCCCCTGTTTCTATCCTGCACAAATATCCGCCATTTTCCAAGGTGTATGGCATATTAGTATCATAGACTGCCAATCCTTCATTGTTTTCAATTTCAATGATATATTTTATTACCCTGATTTTTTCTTCAGGTACAAAATCCAAGTGGAAAATAGTACGGTCAAGATAGTTATTTTTGTTTATACCGACATTTATAAAATTTTTATTTTCAATTTTTTTTGTGTAAATATAATTTCCTGCATGGTATGAATCAAATACAATTTCTTCATTTTTGCCGTTAAGAAAGAGGGTTCCGGAGTTTATTTTGTATGGACTGGTAATCAGTATCTGGGAAGATTTTTCGGAATACAGTTCCTGCAATAATACCGGTTGGGGATTTTTTTCTGTAAAAGGTTCTTTAACAAAAAAGTAAATTCCAAATCCTGCTGTTGTCAAAAAAAGTAAAAGTGCAATCCAAGGGATTCTGAATTTTTCGGTTTTCCCCAGGGTTTTGGCCATGGCGTTTATCCTGATAAATGCCATTTCGTAAGGAAGAAGGAAAAAACACAGGAGAAAATCCCAGTTTTTTTCGCCTAAAAAGATTTCATCAAAAAACAGTATTCTGGTAAAATCCGGTTTTCCCGGATTAGGCAATATGGTAAAAAATGGCAGAACCGAAAAGACAAGAAAAACCAGGGAGGCCCTTTTTGACTTGCAATGGTAAAATATAAATATCATTATGAAGGAAAACAAAAATGAAGACGTTATGGAAAAATCCAGGGCTGCAAAAATAAAAATATTGCAGAGCGATATCATACCACTGTACATTCCGTAAATGTAATTATCCTGGGGAAGGGTAATAAGTTGCATAAGAATGGTACATGCCGTAATCATGGCTATTGAAACAACCATCTTAAATGCTATTGAAAAAAAAGGCATAAGGGTCCAGCCTTCTGAACTTCCAAGTTTGTAATTGAACAGGGAATAAACCAGGAATTTTCCAGCGGTTAACGAAAAATAAGTGATAAGCATGAACAGGGGGATTATCCACCAGGTTTTTTTTATACTTGAAATATTCTCTTTCCGTCTTGAAGTGAATGTAAATGCCAGCAATGAAATAGCTCCCAAAAACAAAAGGGTTATAATTGTGATTCCTAGTACCAGCATTTGTTCCCTAATGTAAATGTTATACCCGAAAAAACTGAAAAATATGTAGTGCATATCCCAGTCCAAAGAAACGACTTTTGAAACATCAAAGGCAGCACGGGCAATGAAAAAAGAATCTTTTGAGATTTTCTGGACGGAAGGATCCAGCTTTAAAAGTATGGATGGTATATCCCTTTCCAGAAAAATGTTAAGAAGGGGTTCCCCTGAGATCCAGCCAAGCCTGTACATTTCATTTTTTGTATTGTAAAGACTTGAAAACATGTAAAGCTCTTTATCTGTGTTTATTACAGACCGTAAAAGCCACAGAGGGGCGGTTTTGTTTGCCCCTCCATGGATTATTTCTATAGGAGCATCCTTGGAAGCATTTTCATCAGGAGGGGTAATAAGAAGGACTGCTACAGGAATTGTTGTATCTATTGAGTCTCCCACTGCCTGTATCCCGCTGTAACGGGGTTTGAAAAGAGAAGTTGGCAGTTTTGAACTGTTTCCGCCCGAAAAAATGAATTTATAGCAGGTGTCTGGTGGGAAAGAATCCCGGTTTTCTGCATAGTTACGTGACAAAATTACCGCTGAATTCACTACAGTATCTATGGTTTTTGAGTTTTTCTCCCCTGAAACCGGGGTAACCACATAGATTTTGCGTGTCCCTTCCTGGTCCCCTATTGTTAAAACATAATTTGATTCATAAGAAGAGTAGTTTTCCAGGGAATTCACCTCATATTTTATTCCCGTCTGGTTAAGCCTTTCTACCAGAGAAATTTCTGAATTATATGCAGGCAAATCAACCGTTGAAAAAAAAGTTGAATCTTTCTCTTCACCGTTGACAACCTGAAAGTTCAGATTCATAATGAGGATATAGATAAAAAACGGCCTTACAACCGTTTCCAATATACGGAAAAAAGTTTTCATAAAAAAATTAAAGTTGTCCTTTTATGTGGTCAATGTATTTTACAATTTTACATTCATATTATACAATATAGTATGTATTTTTTTAATAGGAGAAAGCCCCTATGGGTGGAGAAAAAAAATCCGTATTCAATCTTCCTTTAAAGTTGATACTTACGGAGGCCGGATATACATTCTTTATAAGAAAGAACAAAAAACTCCTTAGATTCAGGCTTGCGGATAACCTTGATGAGTACGGGATTTCTCTGGAGGATTTTACACCAGGGACCATTCAAAGACTTTTATTGATTGATTATGTTTCCAAAATAGAGATTTCCAGACCTGAATTTCTCAGTGCCAGGCAGGAAGTTATGGATTTATCCAAACTTATTGTTTATACAATGCTTTACCGGCAGTATGACCAGCATATTTTTTCCCAGGTTCTGGCTTCTGATGTCATAAAAAAATGGAACAGGCTGAATCCTGCAAGCATTATAGATGCAAAAACCAAGATAAACGAAACTTTTCTCCAAAATGTACTAAAGAAAAACCAGGAGGCCATTCTGGATGCCAAAAGGGATATTCTGGAGCCGTTGTACAATTACATAAGCAAAAATACCAGCCTTTTGCCGGAAGAAAAAAATATGCAGCTTCTTCTGTCAGAAAAATTCCTTACAAACTTGCGGCCTTTTACATGGTTTATTATAACTAAATTTAAGGATGCCGACGGATATGATGTTATTCTCCGGACTCTGAGAACATCCCTTACAGAATATATGGATAAGGCCAAGATTGCAGAATATGTTTCCCTAATGGTCATGGAACTTGCCATAAACGCCGAAAACACCAATCTTAAAAGGGCTGCTAATGCTATGTACAAGGGAACGGTGGATCCAAACTCGGTTTTGTATGACCCTACAATACGGAAAAAAGTTATTGCCGAGCTTGAAAAACGCCGGGAACTGGTTTCCATTGCCTGGAAATTGGGGGGGAACAGTTCTTCCATCGGGACACAGGGAAAATTGCAGATAACCCTTTACAATCAGGACAGTGAGTATAACGAAACAAAGGAAAGTATTGATAACAAGAAATCGGCTGACTTAAAGAAAAAGTCCCTGATTGATTTTTATAAGGAAATCCCTGAAGGCCAGGAAGATGTGGATTTAGGGCTTTATTACCTTTCTTACCTGAGTGAAGCCTGCGAAAAGGTCAATATCAAATTTGAGTCCCTGGTCAATCAGTTTAAAGACAACGATGTGACTGTTATCACACTCTCGTTTATTTTCTAGTATGAGATTAAAAACAGCGTTCATTTTTCCTTTTGTTTTGTTAATTGCGGCCTGTTCTTTTAATTCACCGGTGGTAAGTGATGTTTCCATGGTAAGGATTTATGATGACAGAACGGACAGCCCTTACCGGGGAATTTGCAGCCTTGCCTGCTTTGCCTCCTTTGCAGATGAGGACGGTGAGGAAGATTTTTTTAAAATGGAAGTAGAGTACCGGGCCGGGAACTATGTCTGGCAGGTTCACCGGGATGAAGGCTTATATTCTAAAAGGGAGGAAAAACTTTGGTTTGGTGCCTTTGATTTAAGATTTCCTATGGATAAAGTTCCTCCGGAGGGGGAATACCTGGTCCGAATTTTTGATTTATACGGTAATTACGGTGAAAAAAACATTAATCTCCCCCCGTTTGCAAAACCAGCGGCCGTTTTTCAGGTTAACGGGGACAGGTGGTCTTTGTCTTCTTCCACCGGGAGAACAATTCTGTTTTTTTTTGATGAAAAAGGGGAAAAGGGCGGGGAAATGTCTGTTACCGGGCAGGGAGGGGATTTAAAGTCCCTTTTTTCGGGATTTTCCGGTGCTGAATATTTTTACAGCCTGTTCATTGAAGAAAAGGCATCAACGGGGATTTTAAACGGTCCTTTTTACAAAGATTCCCATTGATTTTTAGCCTTGGATTTAATATATTGCGTTAAGTTTTTCATGAAACTTTGGAATATGTGACTGTACCGTCAAACCGGTATTTTTAGGAGCTTGTAATGGTGGAAAATCCACGGACAATAAAGACCTATGTTCTAAGGGCTGGCAGAATGACTGATGCCCAGAAGAAAGCCTATGGGGAACTTAAGCAGAAATGGGCTTTCGAGTTTAAACCCGGGGAAAAGCTCTGCCCTTGTGATTTATTCGGTAATAATAATCCGGTTATTTGTGAAATCGGTTTTGGAATGGGGGCTGCAACGGCAATTATTGCGGGTGAAAACCCGGGTAAAAATTATTTGGCTTTGGAAGTACATACTCCGGGGGTTGCAAAGCTGCTTCAGCTTATAAAAGAAAATGGATTGGAAAACATAAAAATAATCCAATATGATGCCCTGGAGGTAATAAATTCCCTCCCTGACAAATCACTGGACGGCTTTCATATTTTCTTTCCGGATCCCTGGCCTAAGAAAAAGCACCATAAAAGAAGAATGATAACAAGACCTGTAACGGATTTGTTCTGCCGTAAACTCCGTCCCGGGGGATATTTGTACTTCGTTACAGACTGGGAGGAGTACGGGTATTGGGCAATGGAAGAACTCTCAAATACTCCCGGTCTTACCAACCCTTATGCCGGCTTGACTGCAGGAGGGGGATTTGCGCCTTGCCAGGATTGGCGTCCCCGTACAAAGTTTGAAAAAAAAGGCATTGATGCAGGGCGAAAAATCATTGAGATTATCTTTAATAAGGAGGATGAAAATGGATGAATATACATTATTTCCTCCCGGGGAGATTGAAGGCAGGCAGGAAATTTTAAAGACAGAAAAAATAGATATGAAAGAAAAAAAATCTGAGATTACCCGTCTGGAGAAGCAAATCCTGCGGTACCAGAATTCTTATTATAATGGTGAAGGTGAAATTTCAGACGAAGAATTCGATGCCCTTTGGGACAGGCTTAAAATCCTTGACCCGGATAATTCCTTATTGAAAAAAGTAGGGGCGGATAATTCTGACGGATTTCCCAAGGCAGAGCATATTTTGCCTATGGGGAGTCAGGAAAAGGCGGCAAATCCGGAAGAGTTTTACCGCTGGGCCGAAAAGCACAAATACCGGGAGTACCTCGTGCAGTATAAATTGGACGGGGCCAGTATTGAGCTGCAGTATTTACAAGGGGAATTTAAAAAGGCGGTAACAAGGGGGGACGGAAAAACCGGGGACGATATAACCCCTAATGCCCGTAAAATGAAAGGGATCGTATTTTCCCTTCCAAAGGATTTCTCGGATTTTACAGGTGGAATCAGGGGGGAAGTTCTTATGTTCCACCAGGTTCATAAGGATTTGTACAGTGATAAAGCCAACTGCAGGAATGCAGCCAACGGTCTTATGAAGCGTAAAGACGGTATCGGGGCGGAAAATCTTAATATAATCTGTTATGATGCAATGGCTCTGGAAAATGAAAAATATTTTCCAGATGAAAAATCCAAAATTGAATGGCTTAAAAGTGCCGGATTTAACACAGTGGAAATGAAAATATGTCCCGATGCCAGGGCTGTTGTTGAATACCGGGGGCATGTAATGGATATCCGTAATAGTATTCCTTTTGATATTGACGGACTTGTCGTAAAGGAAAACCGCATTGATCCGGAGGATATGAAGAGGGCAAGACCGGACAGGCAAATTGCCTTTAAATTTTCCCTGGAGGAAGCAGTCACTGTCCTAAGAACTGTGGAATGGAGCGAGTCCGGGGCAACATATACTCCGGTGGCAATAGTCGATCCGGTAAAATTGGCGGGAACAACTGTACAGCGGGCGAGCCTTGCAAACTGGAATACAATAAAAGCTTTGAATTTAAAGATAGGTTCCAGGGTAGTAATCACCAAAAGAGGTGAAATTATCCCAAAAATAGAAAGCCTTGTGGAAAATCCACCTGATTCTTTGGAAATAACTGTTCCTGATAAATGCGATACATGTGGAAGTAGCCTTGTAAACGAAGGAACCAGGTTGTTCTGCCCCAACAAAAATTGCGGGAAAAGAGTTCTCCATCAGCTGGAAAAATGGGTGTCTGTACTTGAAATAAAGGAACTGGGACCGGCAATTTTAAACAGGCTGTTTTCCCAAGGGCTTGTGAAATCAATTTTGGACTTGTATCTGCTTAAAGAATCAGATTTATGTGAAATTGAGAGAATGGGGGAACTCAGTGCCGGAAAAATAATAAAGAATATCCACGGAAAAAAGGAAATACCTTTATCTTCTTTTATCGGAGGACTGGATATTGAAGGAATAGGGGAAGTTCTGGTGGAAAAGCTTGAAGAAGCCGGGTTTGACACTGTTGAAAAACTCCTGTCTGCCAGTAAACAGGAAATTGCAGCGGTTTACCAGTTTGGTGAGATTACAGCTTCCGTCCTTACCGAAGGTTTAAATGAAAACAGGGATGTCATTTTGGGGCTTATTAACCGTGGCTTTATAAAAATCCAGGGAAAAACGAAAACAGGAAATCTTTCCGGAAAAAGTTTTTGCTTTACCGGAGAGCTTGATACCATGAAGCGTTCCGAGGCAGAAAATATTGTAAAAGCCAATGGAGGCTCTGTAAAGTCTTCTGTTTCAAAGGGGCTTTCTTTTTTGGTTACAAATACCCCGGAATCCGGTTCCTCGAAAAATAAAAAAGCTGCAGAACTCAATATCACTATCATAACAGAGTCTGAATTTCTTGCCTTGGTTAACGGAACAGGCAGTAACAACAAATAGAAAATGTTTCCGGCATTTTACCGGTATATGTATTATAAACTACAGTAGTTTAATTCAAATTTGTTTCAGGAGAACGGGATGACAGCTATGCCAAGCTTAGAGGAAAAGAAATACAAAAAAACCCGGGTTGTAAGCCTTGGGGGACGGGGTCTTGTCAAAAAAATTCTTATAGGCGGGGAGAATCCATGTTCTCTTCAAACTATGTGGAAATCTCCGCTTATAAATGCAGATTTGACAGAAGTCAGGGATAAAATCCTTGAGCTTCAGCTTATGGGGATGGATATAATCCGTTTTGCCGTTCCTGATATGGAAAGTGCCGAAAAACTGGTTGCCCTTTCAAAAATCTGTCCTGTTCCACTGGTTGCTGATATACATTTTGATTATAAGCTTGCCCTAAAATGTATGGAAGGAGATGTGGCAAAAATCAGGATTAACCCGGGAAACATAGGTTCACAGGAAAGAGTAAAAAAAGTTGTGGAGGCAGCCCGAAAAACCGGAACACCTTTGCGGATTGGAATTAACGGCGGAAGCCTTCCAAAAGATTTAAACGAAAAGGTCCTTAAAGGGGATATGACCAGATCACAAGCCCTGGTTTCGGCGGCCGAGCGGGAGGTGGAATATTTTGACAGGGAAGATTTTTCCCAGATAATAGTGTCAATGAAGGCTTCTTCGGTGCAGGAAACAATAAGCTGCAACCGGCTTTTTGCTTCAAAATACGATATTCCCCTGCATCTCGGGGTTACCGAGGCCGGGCCCTTGGTTTCCGGTTCGGTAAAAAACGCTGTAGCTCTTTACACCCTTTTGAGAGAGGGAATAGGCTCCACCATAAGGGTCAGCCTTTCTGATTCAGTGGAAAATGAAATAATAGCAGGAAGGACAATATTGGAAGAATGCGGGTATAAAAAAGGCGGGGTTACCCTGGTGTCCTGTCCCAGGTGTGGCAGAGTCGGTTTTGATGTCCATGAATTTGTAAAACGGTGGCAAAAAGAACTGATGAAAATCAATAAGAATATTACTGTAGCTGTTATGGGGTGTGTGGTTAATGGTCCCGGAGAAGCAAAACATGCAGACATCGGAATTACAGGAGTCGGTGATAAGGTTTATATTTTTAAAAAAGGTGAAATTGCAGCCCAAGTTTCTCTTGAAGATGCCGATAATGCTTTTAGAAGGGAGCTTGATTCACTTTGAAAAAAATGAACTTAAAGAAGTTTCTGATTTCTTTTATGATACTCGTTTCTTTTTCTCCTGCTTTTTCCCTCGATTTTTCGGAGTTTTCAAAATCAGACGAAAGCTCGTGGGTGGCTTTGGAGAAGGCCAGGTTGAATTACCAAAATAAAGATTTTGGCGAAGCCTTGGATGGAGTTTTAAGGGCAAAAGACTTAAAAAGGGAAGAAATCCAAGGGGCCCTGAATATTCTAAACGAGGCACTTTCTTATGAAGCCGTAAGACGCATTGGTGATGACATTGTCAGAATAAGGGAAAAGCTGGAAGAAAGAAAGAGCTATAAGGCATTAATGGTTTTGGACGAAGTTTTTGTATCAAAAAACCCGGGGGATTTTGGAAATTCGATGAAAAACCTTTTAACCTGGCTCCAGGGATTGGTTTCTTTTCCCGAAGCCTTGTTTTTGGAAGGCAATATATATTCTGCAGAAGGTGAATTCAAGCTGGCCCAGGAATATTATTCCCTGGCTTGGGAAAATAATATTTATTTTGACATTCCGGACGAGAAATACTCACTCTTATATAAAATTGCCGACCTGGCAGATTTTACAGGAGACACAGAAAAGAAAGAACAGGCTCTTCTTCTTGTTGTTTCCGGGGATCCGGTTTTTGCCTTGCCTGGAAACGAAACCGGGATTCTGCTGTCTATGAAAAAAAATCTCAGCCGGAAAGAAAATCTTGAATCCTTTTTTCTCCTCTACCGTCATGACAAATGGTTTGCCTTAAAAGCCTATCATGACCTTGCGGAGTATTACTATGGGGTGGAAGGTGGAACGATGGAGAGGGCCTTTACTTGCAGCATGCTGGCTTCATCAATAATTGTTACAAAACTGTCATATGCACTTTCAGACAGGGAAGTTGACTGGCATTATAAAGATCTTAAAAACCTTCTTAAAACCATTTCGAGGCATCCGGAAATTCTGGTTTGGATGGACGAAAATAAATGCTGGGAAACACTCCTCCTCTTTGGGGATATTCTTAACCTGAGGGGGAACGATACCCTGGCATTTAATCTTTTTGAAATAGTTTCGGAAACATCAGTTGACGAAGATGTGAGGGTCGGGGCTTTACGCAGGCTTCTTAATTGGAATTGATTAGCTTTGTTTGCATTCTAATTTTGTAAATTATTTATAATATTGTTAAAGTCCTATGATTGATAGTTTTTTTATTTTAGTTTATACTCCTTGTAAGGAGTATTCCTATTTTATGATGAAGTCCGGATGATCCGGCTGTTCACGGAGGTTTAAAAATGAATCGCAAAGTTTTGATTCTTGCCGCTGTCTTGCTTGCATTCGCAAGCATCAGTGCTTTTTCATGGGGTATCGGTATTCAGGGTGGATCTGATATTGCAAATCATGGCCATGGAAGTGGAGCAATTACATTCAAACTTGATACCATTGATTTGATTTTTGGTGTTGAAATTCCTTCCTTTGATCCGTTTGCAATTGGAGTTACTGCTGATTACTGGTTTTTTAATCCTACAATTGCCAATCCCTTGAGATGGTATCTGGGTGTAGGCGGATTCGGTTCCGTTTTCATCGGAGATAACGTTGGGGCTTTCAGCCTTGGGGCAAGAGTTCCTGTTGGTCTTAATATGTTCCTTGCTGATTTCTTTGAAATTTATGCCCAAGTGGCACCTGGAGTCCAGCTTGCAATTTCCAACGGAGTAAATCCTGATTTTATCTGTCCGATAAATCTTGGTCTTAGATTCTGGTTCTAGTTTGGATTTGATTTATAGAAAGTTTCCCTTTGGGAAACTTTCTTTGTATTGTCTTTGCTGTATTGAGAACTTGTTCCGGCTTACTGCTGTTGACGGTAAAAAAGCCGGTCTATGAATGATTGACATTATTCTCTTTATCTGTTAAGTTAATACTGATTACGGGATGTAGCGCAGCTGGTAGCGCGTCTGGTTTGGGACCAGAATGTCGGGGGTTCAAATCCCTCCATCCCGATTATTGGTGCCATTCGTGGAAAACACTTATGTCACCGTAAAACAAGGTAACTTGTAAAGAATAATTCCCCACTTTTCTGTCAGAAATTACAACATTTTTTATATATCATGGCGGGAGTTTTTCCGCCGTGAATCCGTCTTGGATAATTGTTCATCCAGTGCTCCGCCTTGGAAACTT
>JADIMM010000017.1 GCA_017694795.1 Candidatus Gallitreponema excrementavium | reverse complement strand
AAAGTCTTTAACTTTATCAACGAAAAACTATGAGAAAACTTTAGGAGAACAATATGGATAACGGTTCTTTAAGCTTAATTGGAAAAATAAAAAATATGATTTCTCCGGATCAGATTGTCCCGACTCTGATTTTTCTTGTGACTCTTGTAGTAATTTATATTTTTTTTAAGATTCTATACAAGGTTTTTATGAAGGTTACAGATGCTAAGCTGGATTCGAAACTTCGTCTGGTTTCAGGAAAAGTTATAAAATATTCCGGATATGTGGTTATTGTTCTTACAATTTTTTCAAAGTTGGGAATAAATTTTTCGGCTGTGCTGGGTGCTGCGGGAATCGCCGGTATTGCAATCGGTTTTGCAGCACAGACTTCGATTTCAAATATTATAAGCGGTTTATTCCTTATTTCAGAAAAATCCATAAACATTGGGGATTATATTTCTGTCGATTCAGTTACTGCAGGAACTGTAAAATCCATAGATTTTCTGTCTGTAAAGCTTGTAACAAAGGAAAATAAGATTGTGCGGGTTCCTAATGAAACACTTATAAAGAGTAATTTAATCAATTTTTCACAGAATAAAATCAGAAGGCTCTCGGTTAGTGTTTCAATTTCTTATGACGAAAGCCTGCCCAGGGTAAGGGAAGTTTTGCTTGCCATAGCAGAAAAGCATCCCCTTGCTTTGGAAAATCCACCTCCGGTCTTTATTGTTGATTCTTTTGGTGATTCGGCAATCCAGGTTACTTTAGGTGTTTGGACTGAAAAGGAATATTTCTTGGATTTTCAGACTTCCATTTTGATTTCAATCCATGAAAGTTTTAAAAAAATGGGGATTTCAATTCCATACCCGCAGCTTGATGTTCATACAAACCCAGGCTTTGCAGACGGCAGTGAATTCCTTTCTCCCGAAGAGCAGAAAACCGGGGAACAGGAGACTTTACCTGAAACAAAACCCGTAGATATTGAGGAACAAGATTCTGCCCAGCCCTCGGTCAAAGATATGATTGTAATAGATTTTGACGAGGCCAAGTTTGATTCAACAAAGGCAAAGGCTGATCCGGCAGGGGGCGGCTTTGGTTTTGCCAGAATGTTCAGGCCCCGGCATCAGGACAGTGGGGAAAAGGAAAGCCGATGAAACTTCCACGCCTTGTTGCCTTGGATTTGGATGATACACTTTTGTCAGATAATCTTGAAATTTCAGATTTTACTGTTGCAGTAATTGATTTTCTTGCAGAAGTGAAAGGTGTACATTTTGCTTTGTCATCGGGAAGGTCTTATGAGTCGTTAAAGCCCTATATAGAAAGGCTTGGTTTTCAAAAAAGAAGTTTTTTTTGTATCTGCGAAAACGGCACAAAGATAATAAAGACAGATACAGCCGCTTTGGTTGAGGAATACGGTCTTGAGTTTTCAGTTGCCCTTGAGGCATATAAAACCGGTTTGGAAAATGGTTTTACCTGCCAGGTTTACCGTGACGATTATATTATAGCTTCTGCCGAAAATCCTTATTCTTCAGATGGCAGGAAATTAAGCGGCTTAAAATTGAAAATTGAAAATAATTTTGAGGAGCTTCTAAAACAGAATTTCTTAAAACTGGTTTTTCCCGGGACTCCGGAGAGAATTTCCGCATTGGAAGAAATTATGAGGGAAAGAATCGGTGACAGGGCCACGGTTTTTATAAGTAAACCGTTTTACCTGGAAGTTCTTCCGAAGGATGTGGATAAGGGGTTTGCCCTTTCCCGGGTCGCCGGTTTTTTGAATATCCCGGAGGAATATGTAATGGCTTTTGGCGATGCCATGAATGATTTGGCAATGCTCCGGTGGGCAGGGCAGGGGGTTGCCATGAAAAACGGGGTTCCCGAAATAATAAAAACATCAAAATTCTCAACAGACTACACAAATAACGAGGACGGGGTGGCCCGTTATTTGAAAAAAATATTCAATATCTGAAAAAAGGGTTATAATATTGATATCAGGAATGTAAGAACAGGGAGTGTTTTATGGCTGTAATTCCTATAAATACAGATGCGCCGTCTGAAGCGGTGCTAGAGATTTTGTTTAACCTGAAAGTCAGGGATGTTATGAGTCATCCGGTTTTGTCAATGGCACCGGAGGATACCATGCGGAATATCCAGAGTAGAATGAGGGACAATAGTATTACCGGAATTCCCATAATAAAAAATGAAGAATTACGTGGGATTGTCTCTATGGACGACATTGTGACGGCCCTGGATAAGGGGTGGATTGACGAACCTGCAGAAGCACACATGACAAAAGACGTAATTGTTTTTGAAGAAGATATGCCTGTGTCTTTTTGTATTACATATTTTAATAAACACGGGTATGGAAGGTACCCTGTTATAAATTCAGAAAACAAGGTTACAGGTATTGTAACGGCAACGGATGTAATAACAGCCCTTTTATCCGCCATGAATCAGGAAGTTGCCAGATTGGAGTCAAAGGCAAGGGAGATGGAAGCCCGGATATCACCTGAGACCGGTATTAACAGTGAGGAAGAAAACAAAACTTTTGAATTTAAGACTGAGCCTTTCAACTTTGGTATAGCCGGCCAGGCCTCTACGGAGATAAAGAAAATCCTTAAAAAGATGGGGATTGATGCTTATATAATACGGCGCATCGGTATTGCCAGTTATGAGCTTGAGATAAACCAGGTTGTGCATTCCTTGGGCGGGGTTATGAGATATGTTATTTCCGGGGACACCCTTGAGATTATTGCGGAGGACAAGGGCCCGGGAATCCCTGATTTGGAAAAAGCTATGACAGAGGGTTTTTCAACAGCCGATGAAAGGGTTCGTTCCCTGGGCTTTGGTGCAGGAATGGGATTGCCAAATACCAAACGGGTTTCCGACAGGTTTGAGATTAAGTCTTCCCCAGGCAAGGGAACCGTTGTAATTGCCGGTTTTGATTTGCGGAAAAAACAAGATTCCAAAGATGTGTAGCCTGATTTTTGGTTATACGGATTTTTGACAGGAGGATTTATGACATTGGGAGACATTGTAAAAAAACTAAAGTTAAAGACCGTCGTTGAAAAGAATCTTGACCATGTAATCCGGAATGTGTACACAGGGGATTTGCTTAGTGATGTTATGGCAAATGGGGAAGAAGGTTCTGTTTTTGTAACAATCCAGGCTCACAAAAACTCCATTGCAGTGGCAACCTTAAAAGACTTTCCTGCCATAATAATATGCAACAGCCGGGAAATCCCCGAAGATATGGCAGCTGCCGGAGAAGAAGAATGTATCGGGATTTTCCAGACAGATATGGACGCCTTTCATGTCTCCGGATGTCTTTATAATCTTTTTTGAGTCTCTGTATGATATATTCAGCTGATTTCCACCTTCATTCCTGTTTGTCTCCCTGTGGTGATTTGGAAATGTCACCTGGAAATATTGCCAGGATTATTTCCAGATTGAAAATTGATATAGCAGCTTTGACCGATCACAATTCGGCAGAAAATGTGGAAACCTTTGACAGGGTTTGCCGGGAAAATTCCGTTCTTCCTTTGTTTGGGGTGGAGGCCCAGCCCAGGGAAGAAATCCATATTTTATGTCTGTTTTCCAGGCCGGAAGAAGCTTTGGAATTAGGGCATTATCTTTATGAGAAAATGCCGGATATTATGAATATTCCGGAAAAAACAGGGGATCAGGTTTATGTAGATGAAAATGAGGAAATACTGGGAGAAGTGGACAAGTATCTTGTTACTTCTGCGGATGTTTCTTTGGAAGAATTGTCGGAAAAGACAAGAAGCTTAAAAGGCCTTCTGATACCGGCCCATGTTGACAGACCCGCCTTTTCTATGCTCAGCCAGTTTGGCTGCATAATCCCCGGTGATTGGGATGCCCTGGAGCTGGTCAGACTGCCAAAGGCCGATAACCTTGATACACTCGGTTACCCCCTTATAACCTCTTCTGATGCCCATTATACGGAACATATCGGCAGGAGGGCTTTCCTTTTGGATACAGGGGATGAGGTTCTGGACATGAAAAATGGGTATATTGACATTGAAGTTATTCGCCGGGCCCTCCAAAGAAGGGCAAGATAGGAAGATTTAATGTATTTGTTTACTAAAGGCCCTGGTTTTTAATAATATTCGTTTCCGGGCTTGTAACAAAAATTAATTATTATTATTTTATATATGTATTTTATTGTTGCAGAGGGCAGGGATATTTTTTGATGACTAAAGATTACTATGGGATTTTGGGAGTGGACAAGAATGCCACCCAGGAAGAAATAAAAAAAGCTTACAGAAAACTTGCCTTTAAGTATCATCCTGACAGAAACCAGAATAATCCCGGAGCTGAGGCTGAATTTAAAAAAGTAAACGAAGCCTACTCGGTTTTATCGGATCCTGTAAAAAGGGCTGAGTGGGAAAGCGGCAGGATTTACCACGAAAACGGCGGGTACCAGCAGGAATCTTACGGCACTTATGGAAGTTACGGCAACTACAGTGGGGATTCCGGGTGGGATTCCTTTGAGGAATTTTTCAGGAATACGGCCCGTGCCGGTGGTGCTTACCGTTACGAATCAACAAAATCCAGATACGGGAAAAAACCTGATGGTTTTTTTGGTATACTCAAGGATTTTTTCAGGGGAATTTTAACATTTTTTGGCGGTGTCTTTGTGTTTATATTTTTTTCCTTTTTCCCGCTGGCATGGCTGGCATCCTTTGTGATGATTATAGGCGGTATATCAACTGTCTTTAGTGCAATTATCAATGCCGCTTCGCTGCTAATCAGAAAAAAGGAAAAATAAACGGTGCACAGAACCGGATTATCTTCCCCGGAATATAATCCTGCCCCTGTTCAGGTCATAGGGTGACAGTGCCACTTTTACAGTGTCCCCCGGAACAATTCTGATAAAGTGTTTTTTCATCTTTCCTGACAGGTATGCCAGGATAACGTGTTTGTTTTCCAGTTCAACCCGGAACATTGTGTTAGGGAGTGCTTCTTTTACGACTCCCTCAATTTCAATAGCTTCTTCTTTGGCCACATATCCTCCAAATATCTAAATAAAAGAAAAAAAACAAAAAATAAATTTGCTTTTTACGGCTTACTTCCATATAATCTTATGGACAAACAAATGAATTGTCAACACGGCATATCTTGAAAATAAAAAGTGTTACTTTCTTTTTGTTTCTTTGTTTTACGGAAATGAAAGACAACATGCTGTTTGTTCCATTTACCCCAGTTATAAGGAGTATTCCGATATGGATGATTTTATTCTCGAAATGAAAACCCTTCTTGAAAAAATGAAAGAAGAAATTTTAGGAAAACTAAAGGCCAGTACAGCAGAGTTCCATCAAATAATAGAAGGCCGGGATCCAAAAGATGAAATTGATGTTGCATCCGAAGAAATTGACAGAACCATGCTGGCAATGCTTGATACCCAGGATGCAAACCGGCTTAAACTTATAGAGTCAGCCCTTGCAAAAATCGAACAGGGAAAATACGGGATTTGTGTTAAATGCGGAAAGCAGATACCCAGGGAAAGGCTTTATGCAATTCCATATGCTTTTATGTGTATAGACTGTAAAAGCAGTGACGAAAGGCGCAACCGTTAGGTGTTTTTTTTCTGGCTGCTGTTTTGTGAGTATTGGTTGTAAATCAGGCTTCCCGGGGGGACAGATTCCGTAAGCCATACATTTCCACCTATTGTGCTGTCGTTTCCAATGATGGTTTTTCCTCCCAATATGGTGGCTCCTGCATATATGGTTACCCTGTCCTCTATTGTGGGGTGTCTTTTTTTGTCTGCCATGCTTTTATGTACGCTTAATGCCCCGAGTGTTACTCCTTGGTAGATTTTAACATTTCTCCCGATAGTTGTAGTTTCTCCTATTACAACACCTGTTCCATGGTCTATAAAGAAGAATTCCCCGATTTTTGCCCCGGGATGAATGTCAATTCCGGTTTTTCCGTGGATGTATTCCGACATAATTCTTGGAATAAGGGGTAATCCCTGTTTGAATAAGAAATGGGCTATTCTGTGTACCAGAATTGCTTCAAACCCCGGATAGGCCAGGATTATTTCTTCGATGCTTTTTGCTGCAGGATCCCCTTCCAGTGCTGCCTGGATGTCCGTGGAGGCTATTCTTCTGATTTCGGGGATTTCGGCAATTAGGGAATGTACCAGGTTTGCTGCTCTTTGCCGGCAGGTTTCCCCTTTACATGTGGTCTCGTTTTTTTTGCAGTAGTATCCTATACTTCTTAGGGTTTCCCGGGTAAGGGCTTTTGTAATCCTGTAAATTTTTTCCCCTGTTACGCTCCTGAGGTTATCTGAGTTTACCAGTTCCTCTGTAAAAAAACCGGGGAAAATCAAAGATTGCACATCTTTTAGAATTTCAACCACGCTTTGCTTGTTGGGCAAATCCTGGTCTTCGGCAGTGTTTATTCCTCCGTGGGTTTTGTAGGAGTTTATTATCAAATCAATGGTTGGTTCCAGGTTTTTCATGATATAGTCCTTGAATAAATTCAAAAAAAGTTGCATACATTATACTGTTATAATCAGCCGGAAACAATGGCGGTTTTGTTTTTTTTAATACGCTTGGTACAGGTTGTTGACATTTATCGGTTTTTTTGGTACCTTTACAGAACCTTAATTGCCTCTGTAGCTCAGTCGGCAGAGCGCAACCATGGTAAGGTTGAGGTCAGCGGTTCGATCCCGCTCGGAGGCTTGTAAATACTTTTCTGGACAGGATTGTTGTCCGGGGTTGTTTGTATAGGAGTTTGTTTATGGCAAAGAAAACATCTGTGGAGATTGTTGCATTACAGTGTACAGAGTGCAAGAGAAGAAATTATACCACAACAAAGAATAGAAAAAACATTCAGGGAAAGCTTGAGTTCAGCAAGTACTGCCCTTTTGACAGAAAGCACACTGTGCACAAGGAAACAAAGGTAAAATAGTTTTTCCCCGTATGGGGTATATTAAATAGGACAGTAGCTCCAATGGTAGAGCGGCGGTCTCCAAAACCGCATGTTGAGGGTTCGAGTCCTTCCTGTCCTGTAATTTTTTTTATTTGGAGACTGTTATGTCTAAAATCACTCAGTTTTTTAAAGAATCGGTTGCGGAATTAAGAAAGGTTGTCTGGCCTACCAGGGATGATGTGGTATCTTCTGTTGGGGTTGTGATTGTTTCTACTATTGTTATTGCCATTTTGCTGGGTGTTTTTGATGCACTTCTGATGGCAGGTGTGCAGATCGTTTTCTAGGAAGCAGCGATGTCAAAGGGTTGGTATATTCTGCATACTTATTCCGGTTATGAGAACAAGATAGAAGGTTTGATTCGCCGGTATATCGAGACGGGGGATTTGGACGGCAATGTCGTTCTTGATGTAAAGGTTCCCTGTGAGGATGTTGTCGAAATAAAAGACGGAAAGAGAAAGGTTTCTTCGAGGAAGTTTCTTCCCGGGTATATCCTGGTTGAAATGGATTTGCCTTCTGATGAGTCAGGGTGGAAGCCTGTTTGTTCTTTGATCAGGAGAATCCGTGGTGTAACAGGTTTTGTCGGTACCGCACCGAAAGACAGGCCTATGCCTATTTCGGCTGACGAAGCACGTGGAATTCTTGAAAAAACCGGGGAAATAAAGGGCGAGAAGACTGTCAGGGCCAGGGTCACATTTAATGCCGGTGAGTCGGTTAAGATTATTGACGGTCCTTTTGCCAGTTTTTCTGGAACAATAGAAGAAGTGAACCTGGAAAGAAATAAGCTGAAGGTTATGGTCGGTATTTTCGGCCGGGCAACCCCTGTGGAGGTGGACCTTTTTCAGGTAGAAAAAATTTAGTTTTGCAAGAATTATACCGGGTTTATTTAATCCGGTTTTTGTTCTTTAAGATGGGAGGACCTTTTGGTCCGCTGTCTGTAGGGCCTGTGTATGCAGTTTCCCTCAGAGTCCGGAGTTTCCGGATTAACCACAAATAGGAGAACCTAATATGGCAAAGAAGAAGGTTGTCGCAGAAATCAAATTGCAGTGTCCTGCTGCAAAGGCAACACCGGCTCCGCCTATTGGACCTGCTCTGGGACCTCATGGTGTAAGTGCACCGCAGTTTGTCCAGCAGTTCAATGATAAGACAAAATCAATGGAGCCGGGGCTTATTATTCCTGTAGTAATTACAGTTTACCAGGATAAGTCTTTTACCTTTATTCTTAAAACACCGCCTGCTGCAGTGCTTATAAAAAAAGCTTGCGGAATAGAAAAAGGATCAGGTGTTCCCCATAAGGATAAGGTTGCTAAACTTTCCAAAGCTAAGTTGGAAGAAATAGCAAAGACAAAACTTCCGGATCTCAACGCAAATGATGTTGAAGCAGCAAAGAAAATTATCGCCGGTACTGCCCGCAGTATGGGTGTAGAAGTGGAGCGGTAGTATGAAGCACGGAAAAAAATACACAGAAGCTTTGAAGAAATACGATTCTGCAAAGGTTTATGACATGGGTAAGGCAGCCGAGCTTGTAAAAGAGCTAAAGTATTCTAATTTTGACGAGACTGTTGAGATTCATGTTAATGTAAAGCTTTCAAAAAGCCAGACTGTGAGGGATACTGTTGTTCTGCCTAATCAGTTTAAGGCTGAAAAAAAAGTTCTTGTTTTCTGCAAGGAAGACAGGATAAAAGAAGCTTTGGACGCCGGTGCTGCTTATGCCGGTGCTGCTGACTACATCGAAAAAGTAAAGGGTGGCTGGCTGGATTTTGATATTGCAGTTGCAACGCCTGATATGATGAAGGACGTAGGAAGGCTTGGTATGGTTCTTGGTAGAAAAGGACTTATGCCTAACCCTAAAACCGGAACTGTAACCAATGATATTGCCGGTGCAATCTCTGAATTGAAAAAAGGACGCACAGAATTCAGGGCAGATAAAACAGGTGTTATTCATTTGGCTATTGGTAAGGTTTCTATGGATGCTTCTAAAATAGCTGAGAATGCAGTAGCTTTTTTGACTGAGCTTGACAGAAAAAAACCTCAGGATGCAAAACAGGATTTTGTAAAATCCGTTTCCATGAGTTCTACTATGGGACCAGGTGTATGGGTTAACTACACCACAGGAGAATAATTATGGCTATAGTTGCGCATAAGGTTCAAAGTGCTAAGGAACAGGCAATAAAGGATTTAAAAACAAAATTCTCATCTGTTTCCGACTATGTTTTTGCCGATTACAGAGGTTTGACAGTCGATCAGATAACGGACCTCAGGTCGAAGTTAAGGGAAAAAGAATGCGAATTTAAGGTTGTAAAAAATAATTTTGCCCGTATCGCATTTCAGGAGATGGAAATTGCTGACGTTGAGGGGTACTTTAAAGGGCCGACTGCTGTGGCTCTTGTTAAAGAGGATGCAAACGAAGTAGCAAAGATTCTTTTTGATTTTGCAAAGGATGCTCCTGCCCTGCATGTAAAAGGTGCCTTGATTGAGAAAGAGATTTACGACGAGGCAAAGATTGAGGCTTTCTCCAAGTTACCTGGAAAGAAACAGTTGATATCTATGATTATGTCTGCAATCAATGGACCGGTACAGAAAATTGCTGCTACATTGCAGGCTTATATAGAGAAGATGGAAGCCGGGGAGAAATCCTGATAAGCGGCTTTGATAATTTGTTTGAGTCAGGCTTCAAGGTGGATTATACCGGCTGTCGACCTGTCCAATATATCCGTAAAACGGCCTTGTTTGGTGGGATTACGGAATTCCCCCGTAAGGGGAAACTGCTTTATAGCAGAATAAAATTGCCTAGTTAAGGAGAAGATAATATGGCAGCTCTTACTACAGATCAGATTTTGGAAGCAATTGCTTCAATGACAGTTATGGAAGCTTCTGAGCTTGTTAAAGCTATGGAAGAAAAATTCGGCGTTACTGCCGCAGCACCGGTTGTGGTTGCAGGTGCAGCAGCTCCTGGAGCAGCTCCTGCTGAAGAAAAGACTGAATTCAATGTAACACTGAAATCAGTTGATGCTTCAAAGAAAATTGCTGTAATCAAGGAAGTCAGAACAGTTACTGGCCTTGGTCTTAAAGAAGCTAAAGACCTCGTTGAAGGTGCACCTAAATTGCTTAAGGAAGGTGTTTCCAAGGAAGAGGCAGAAAAGATTAAGGAATCAGTTACTGCTGCCGGTGGTGAAGTTACTATTGAGTAATTTTGCTGCTATAGGGAAAGATTCCCGTATTTTCGGGAGTCTTTCCTTTTGTCATTTTAAATTTTTTTCTCCATGTTGGTTTCTGTCTGGAGAGGGACAGGTTCCGGTTGTGTGCCGGAGCCTTTTTGTGAATTTTGTTTGCATAAAGTAAGGGGGATAATGGATGTTCGCAAAGAACCAGTCAATAAAGCGTCAGTATATTGGAAAGAATATTGAAAATTTCATGGAGTTACCCAATCTTATTGACATTCAACTCGCTTCTTATGAGAAATTTCTTCAGTCCGAGAAGGTAAGGAAGGGAGAACCTCTTGAAGAACAAGGTCTGGAAGAGGCTTTCAGGTCTTCTTTTCCGATTGATAGTCCTAACGGTGATATGCAGCTTTCTTATGAATATTACACATTAGACGAAGATAATATTAAATTCACTGAGCAGGAATGCAAACAAAAGGGTCTTACTTATGCAGTACCTTTAAAGGCCCGGATAAATCTTATTTTTCAGGAAACCGGAGAGATAAGGCAGAAAGATATTTATATGGGTGATATTCCCCTGATGACAGATAGGGGGACATTTATAATCAACGGGGCAGAAAGGGTTGTGGTTTCCCAGATCCACCGTTCTCCCGGTGTTATTTTTTGTCACGAAAAGGGTGTTTTTTCCAGCAGGATTATTCCTTACAGGGGAAGTTGGTTGGAATTTGAAATTGATCAGAAAAAAGAACTTATTTTTACTAAAATTGACCGGAAAAAGAAGATTTTAGGAACTACTTTCCTCCGGGCATTAGGTTATGATACCAGGGAAAAGATTATTGATTGTTTCTATAAAACTTATGAAATAGATTTTCCTGAAACCAAGGAAGAAAGAGAGGCCTTGGTGGATAAGGTTTTGGCAAAGTCGATTTACATAACTGATGAGAACGGCGAGGAAAAAAAGCTTTACAATGCAGGTGCAAAACTTCATCCCCATGACCTGGACGAGCTTGAGATAAATAAAATAAAGAAGATTTCACTTATAGATTTTAAGGACGAAAGGTCTCTTAATACTCCCATGATTATAAATTGCTTTGAAAGGGAGGAGTACCATTCTTCTGCCAGTGCAGTAAGCGGAATGGAGCCGACAAAGGAAGAGGTACTTTCTGCTATTTACGCAGTTTTGATGCCGGGGGAACCGATTACGGTAGAGTCTGCTGAAAAAGACTTAAAGACTATGTTCTTTTCAATACGCAGGTATGACTTGGGAAAGGTCGGCCGTTACAAGCTTGACAAAAAGTTTGATTATGATATTCCCGATGATGAAAATGACGGTTTTTATGAAAATGAGGCAAGCGATAAGGAAGGATATACCTTAAAAAGGCGGGATATTGTAGCTTCGATGAAGTTCCTTATGAAGGTGTACATAAATGAGGAAAACATCGACGATATTGACCATCTCGGGAACCGCCGTGTCCGCTGTGTCGGGGAATTGCTGACCAATACACTGAAAACAGCTTTTTCACGGATGGACCGGGTTGCAAAGGACAGAATGAGCCAAAAAGAAACCGAGACCATGAAACCCCAGGATTTAATTTCGATTAAGCCTGTTGTTGCTGCAATAAAGGAATTTTTTGGTTCCAGCCAGCTGTCACAGTTTATGGATCAGGTTAACCCCCTTGCAGAACTAACCCACAAGCGCCGTCTCAGTGCTTTGGGAACCGGAGGTCTTTCCAGGGACCGTGCAGGTGTTGAGGTCCGCGATGTTCATTATACACATTACGGCAGAATGTGTCCTATTGAGACCCCGGAAGGTCCTAACATCGGGCTTATTGTGTCCTTGGCAAACTATACAAGGGTAAATGATTATGGATTTTTGGAAACGCCATTCCGGAAAGTAGTTGACGGTATTGCAACAAGAGAGGTGGATTACCTTTCTGCAATTGATGAAGATAGGTATTATATCGGACAGGCTTCTGTTCATTTGGATGAGAATGGTGTTTTCCATACAGAACAGGTTCCATGCAGACACAAAGGTGATTATACGACCCGGAGTCCAAAGGATATACAGTATATGGATGTTTCGCCAAAGCAGGTTATTTCGGTTTCTGCTGCTTTGATTCCGTTCCTGGAGCATGATGATGCAAACCGTGCCTTGATGGGTTGTAACATGCAGCGTCAGGCCGTTCCTTTGCTGTTCCCGGAGCCCCCGAGGGTTGGTACCGGTATGGAGAAAAAATGTGCCTACGATTCCGGTGTTCTCGTAAAAGCAAAGGCGGATGGTGTGGTAACAAAGGTTACTTCGGAAACGGTAGAGGTAAAACAAAGTGGTTCTGATGAAGTGGTTAAGTATCCTCTTTTAAAGTACCAGAAAACCAATCAGGATACATGTTATCATCAGAGACCTGTTGTAAGTGTGGGACAGACTGTTAAAAAAGGAGATGTTCTTGCCGACGGTCCGGCAACCTATAACGGTGAGCTGGCATTGGGAAGAAACATTCTTGTAGGTTTCGTACCGTGGAACGGATACAATTATGAAGACGCAGTTTTGATTTCCCAAAGGGTTGTGAAAGAAGATATGTATACTTCTATACACATTAAGGAATTTCCTACAGAGGTTAGGGAAACAAAGCTTGGTCCTGAAAAAATAACAAAGGATATTCCTAATACAAGTCAGAAAAGCTTGAACAATCTTTGCGATGACGGTGTTATCAGAATCGGTGCAAAGGTCAGGGCAGGTGATATTCTGGTTGGAAAGGTTACTCCTAAATCCGAAACCGATACAACTCCGGAATTCAAGCTTTTGAATTCAATTTTTGGTGAAAAGGCGAAAGAGGTTAAGGATACTTCTTTAAGGGTTCCACACGGAGTGGAGGGAACTGTAATTGATGTCCAGCGGTTGCGGAGGGCTGACGGTGATGATTTAAGTCCCGGAGTTGACGAAGTTGTCAAGGTTATAATTGCAACCAAGCGTAAACTGCGGGAAGGAGATAAAATGGCTGGACGCCATGGAAATAAAGGTGTTGTCGCCAGAATTCTTCCTGAAGAAGATATGCCTTTCCTTGCTGACGGAACTCCTTTGGATATATGTCTTAATCCTCTCGGTGTTCCTTCCCGAATGAATATCGGACAGATTATGGAATCCGAGCTTGGATTGGCAGCTAAGTACCTGGATAAATGGTTTGAAGCTCCCGTATTCCAGTCTCCTTCCAATGAGCAGATTGAAGAAAAACTTATGGAAGCAGGATTTGATAAAACATCAAAGGCTACCTTGTATGACGGAAGAACCGGAGTGCCTTTTGAAAATCCTGTCTTTGTCGGTGTTATATACTTTCTTAAGCTTCATCACCTTGTTGATGACAAGATGCACGCCCGTTCTACAGGACCCTATTCTCTTGTTACACAGCAGCCTTTGGGTGGAAAAGCCCAGTTCGGAGGCCAGAGACTTGGAGAAATGGAAGTTTGGGCTTTGGAGGCATACGGGGCATCAAATACATTGCAGGAATTACTGACTATAAAATCAGATGATATGAACGGGCGGGCTAAGATTTACGAAGCTATTGTTAAGGGTGAACCTTCTTCTGCCCCCGGTATACCGGAATCATTTAACGTTATGGTTCAGGAATTGAGAGGTCTAGCACTTAATTTCAGTATATCTGATGATGCCGGCAGACCTATCGCCCTCACGGAGCGTGACGAGGATTTGATAGCAAAGAACAGCTCCAATTTTGATCAGGGGAGACAATAATGAGAGATATACAGGAATTCTCAAAACTTAATATCAAACTGGCTTCTCCGGAGACAATCCGGGCTTGGTCCTATGGTGAAGTAAAAAAGCCGGAGACTATAAATTACAGGACTCTCAGGCCGGAGAAAGACGGTCTCTTTTGTGAAAGGATATTCGGAACTACAAAGGAATGGGAGTGCTTTTGCGGTAAATTCAAGTCAATCCGTTATAAGGGTGTTGTATGTGACCGCTGTGGAGTTGAAGTTACCCACTTTAAAGTACGCCGTGAAAGAATGGGGCATATAGAACTTGCCGCACCGGTTTCCCATATCTGGTATTACCGTTCTGTTCCTTCCAGAATGGGCTTGCTTTTAGATTTGTCTGTTTCGGCTTTGCGTTCTGTATTGTATTATGATAAGTATATCGTAATTGATCCGGGTGACAATCCTGATTTAAAAAAGAACCAGCTTCTTTCAGAGGAAGAATATGCCGAAGAGCAGAAGAGGGGACTTTCCTTTACCGCAGGTATGGGGGCAGAGGCCATAAAAACCCTTTTGGAGAACCTGGATCTGAATTCTTTGGCTGCAGAATTAAGGGCAAAGATGATAGAAAAGGGTGCAAAAACAGACAAGCACCTTTTAAAAAGGATAGAAATCGTTGAAAATTTCCGGGATTCCGGCAATAAACCTGAATGGATGGTTCTTGATGTAATCCCGGTTATTCCGCCGGAACTGAGGCCTATGGTTCAGTTGGACGGAGGCCGTTTTGCAACTTCTGATTTAAATGACTTGTATAGAAGGGTAATAAACAGGAATAACAGGTTAAAGAGGCTTATTTCCCTTAATGCTCCTGATATTATCATCCGAAACGAAAAACGGATGTTGCAGGAGGCCGTAGATGCCCTTTTTGATAATTCAAAGAACAAGCGGTCGGTAAAAGGTGCTGCCAGCAGGCCATTAAAGTCCATTTCCGATATGTTGAAGGGAAAACAGGGACGGTTCCGTCAAAATCTTTTGGGAAAACGTGTTGATTACTCCGGGCGTTCCGTAATTGTTGTAGGCCCCGAGCTGAAACTCTGGCAGTGCGGTTTGCCTACAAAGATGGCCTTGGAGTTGTTCAAACCCTTTATAATGAAAAAACTTGTGGATAAAAATATAGTATTCAATGTTAAAAAGGCCAAAACCTTGGTTGAACAGGAAGCTCCTGAAGTTTTTTCAGTTCTTGATGAAGTAGTAAGTGAACATCCTGTAATGTTGAACCGTGCCCCCACCCTTCACCGGTTGGGAATCCAGGCTTTTGAACCGGTATTGGTTGAAGGTAAAGCCATAAAGCTTCATCCTTTGGTATGTAAGGCTTTTAATGCAGACTTTGACGGTGACCAGATGGCTATCCATGTACCGCTGACCCAGGCTGCCCAGATGGAATGCTGGACTTTGATGCTTTCTGCAAGAAACCTTTTGGATCCTGCCAACGGAAATACTATAGTTTATCCGTCCCAGGACATGGTTTTGGGGATTTACTATCTTACAAAGGTTAAACCCAGTGGAAAGGGAACCGGGCATAGGTATTCAAGTGTTGACGAGGTACTTATGGCTGCGGAGACTTCCAGCCTTGATTGGCAGGCTCTTATTAAGGTTCCTTACAAAGGTGAGCTTGTAGAAACAACAGCCGGAAGATTGGTTTTCAATGAGGAAATGCCGGAGGGGGTTCCTTTTGTAAATGACTGCCTTGACGATAAAAAAATCAGAAAACTTATCGAAGAGGTATTAAAGACAAAGGGACCTTGGTTGACGGTTCAGATGTTGGATAAACTCAAAGCTACAGGCTATAAATATGCCACATTCTTTGGGGCAACATTGAGTATGGGGGATATGCTGATTCCTCCTGAAAAAGCCGAGATGATAGAAAAGGCCAATAAGGATGTAGACGGTATCCAGCGGCAGTATCTTGAGGGACATATAACCCAGGAAGAAAAGCATAACCGTGTAGTTGAGATTTGGTCTAAGACCAATGAAGATTTGACTAACATAATGATGAAGAATCTGGAACAGGATAAGGAAGGTTTTAACACCATCTACATGATGGCTACATCCGGTGCCCGAGGTAGTAGAAACCAGATCCGCCAGCTTGCCGGTATGCGTGGACTCATGGCAAAGCCTAACGGAGACATTATAGAATTGCCTATACGCTCGAACTTTAAAGAGGGGCTTTCCGTTATTGAATTCTTTATCTCGACTAACGGTGCAAGAAAAGGTCTTTCTGATACAGCTCTTAAAACAGCATCTGCCGGTTATCTGACAAGGCGGTTGGTTGATGTTGCCCAGGATGTTGTTATCAACGAAGATGACTGTGGTACAATAAACGGAACTGATTATACAGCAATAAGGGATGGGGATGATATAATTGAGTCCCTGTCAAGCAGAATTGCAGGCCGTTATACAATTGAAAGGGTTTTTGATCCGGTAAGCCACGAGCTTTTGGTTGATGTGAACGAATATATTGACGATGAGACTGCAAAAAAGATAGAAGATTCCGGAGTTGAGTCTGTAAAGTTGCGGACTGTACTTACCTGTGAGGCAAAATACGGGGTATGCCGAAAGTGTTACGGAAGAAACCTTGCCCATAACAAGATTGTTGAAATAGGTGAAGCTGTCGGTATCATTGCTGCCCAGTCTATCGGACAGCCGGGTACACAGCTTACAATGCGTACATTCCATGTCGGTGGTACTGCAACAAAGACCAGCGAAGAAAACAAGATTGTAACCAAATTTGCAACATATATCAAATCTGTTACCGGTCCCCATGTTGTCCTTGGCAACGGCAACTGGTTGTTTACAAGGAAGGGTTCCCTTATTGTGAACAAAATTAACCAGAGGATTGACCTTTCAGGTATCGAAGTTCTTGTGGAAAAAGACCGGAGAATTATAAAGGGTGATGTAATTGCAAAGAAGGGTGGTTCTGATATTGTTGCAGAATTTACCGGGTTTGCTGAATTGACTGACAAGGAGCTTTTGATTGTAAACAAAGATCAAAAGGTCGAAATCAGAAACGGTTCCGAAGTCATGGTTTTTGCCGATACAATAGTACCTGAAAATACCATTGTAGCTGTTTTTGACCCGTTCTCTGATCCCATTATTGCCGAAGTTGATGGTTATGTTAAATATGATGATATAATTAAGGGTGTAACCCTCAATGAGGAAATTGATGAAAAAACAGGAAATGTTGAGAATAAAATTTCCGAGTTCCAGCTGGATACAAAACAGCCGCGGGTTGCCATAGTGGATAGTAATGGAGACGAGGTCGGATCTTATTATCTGCCCGGAGGTTCTTATTTGCAGGTTGAAGACAACGCACCTATTAAGGCCGGTGATGTAATCGCAAAGATTCTTAAAGAGTCTGCAAAAACAAAGGATATTACTGGAGGTCTTCCACGGGTTTCCGAGTTGTTCGAGGCCCGTCCACCAAAAAATCCCGCAGTTCTTTCCCAGATTTCCGGTGTTGTTAAATTCAGTAAGCAGCTTTTAAAAGGTAAAAGGGTTATTTCTGTTGTTGACCAGTATGGAAAGGAATACAAGCATGTTGTACCTATGTCCAGAAGGCTTTTGGTAAGAGACGGTGATACCGTAGAGGTACAGGAACCTTTGTGCGACGGGGCAATTAATCCACATGACATACTTGCCATTTCCGGCGAAAAGGCCCTTCAAGATTACCTTATGGACGAAATCCAGCAGGTTTACCGGATGCAGGGTGTTTCGATTAATGACAAGCACATCGGAATTATTGTACGCCAGATGCTTAGAAAAATCGTGATTGTAAGTGTTGGAGATACCAAATTTATTTACGGTCAGGCAGTGGATAAACACCGGTTCCATGAGGAGAATGCCAGGGTAATGAGGGATGGAGGTCAGCCTGCGGTGGCAAGGCCAATGCTTCAGGGTATTACAAAGGCTTCGCTGAATGTTGATTCGTTTATTGCAGCTGCTGCTTTCCAGGAAACAACAAAGGTTCTTACGAATGCTGCAATTGCTGATTCTGTCGACAATTTGCGTGGACTTAAGGAAAATATTATTATCGGTCACAAGATACCGGCAGGAACCGGCATGAAGGCTTATCAAGGAATAAAGCTCTTTGACAAAAATAATATGGACTTGGATGTTCAGATGAAAGAAATTGTTGAAAGAAGGGAGCTTGAAAAAGCAGAATCCGTAAAGGAAGTTGAGCCGGAAGTAGATTCTGAAGAAGAGTAATTGAATTCAGTGTGTCATTTATTGACACACTTTTTTTCAATTGCTAATATTAAAACAGTTTAGTATGTCTCATTCCGCTATGAGACATGGTTATATCTCTTTTGTCAAAAGAGAAAATTATACCGGGGTGCTGACCGGTTATTAAGCTGCCTTGCAGCTAAAAGGGAGTAGACTGTAAAATGCCTACAATTAATCAGTTGATAAGATTTGGAAGGAAGGCCGTTAAAGGCAGAACAAAATCTCCTGCCCTCCAGGCTTGTCCTCAGAGAAGGGGAGTTTGTACCCGTGTAATGACAGTAACACCTAAGAAACCTAACTCTGCTTTGAGAAAGGTTGCCCGTGTCAGGCTGTCAAACGGGATTGAAGTTACCGCTTACATCCCCGGTATCGGACACAATTTGCAGGAACACTCTGTTGTTCTCATCAGAGGTGGACGTGTTAAGGATCTTCCTGGTGTTCGTTATCATATTATCCGTGGTGCAAAAGATACTTTGGGTGTAGAAGACAGAAAGAGAAGCCGCTCTAAGTATGGTGCCAAGAGGCCCAAGGCGTAAGGAGGATAGAAATGGGTAGAAGAAAGAAGTCCGTTAATCGTCCTGTTTTGGCCGATCCAAAGTATAATAGTGTTGTTGTTTCTAAATTTGTCGGAAGAATGATGAAAGATGGGAAAAAATCCATCGCTGTGGGAATCATGTACGATACCTTGGACAAATTGAAGCAGAAAACAGATAAGGAGCCTTTGGAAGTATTTTTAAAGGCACTTGATAACGTAAAACCTGTTGTAGAAGTAAAATCCAGAAGAATTGGAGGGGCAACATACCAGGTTCCTATCGAAGTCAGGGAGGAGAGAAGAGAAGCTCTTGCCATGAGATGGATTATTACAAGTGCAAGGGCAAGAACAGGGCATGAAATGTCCGAAAGGCTTGCAAACGAACTTGTAGATGCCTACAATAACACAGGTTCTGCTTACAAGAAAAAGGAAGATACACACAAGATGGCAGAAGCCAACAAGGCATTTGCTCATTACCGGTGGTAAAAATTTTTCCGTAATTTGTATAAAAACCTTCCTGGATTGGTACTCACCGTTTTGCCAGGGAGGTTTTTTTTTGTCCTGAATTTGCCAGGAATTCTTAAGAATTATAAACAAAAAGATACAATATGGTGGAGGCAAGATATCAGCCTTTTGTAAACTCTCCTGTATGGCATGTTAATTGAAAATTACCTGTGTTTTTGTTGATAAAGTTATGCTGTTTTTTATTGTTTTCTGTTTAAATATTGTCCATACCATGTAAAACCCCGGCACCGGAATGATTAAGATTTCCAAGAAAGTGTGCCGGGGTTTTAAAATCAGACTTTCTCAAGAAGAGCTTGGAAATAAGGAATCAAAGACATTACGATTCCACCGATTATTACCGACCCGATTTGTCCGGAAACATTGGCGCTTACTGCGTGCATAAGGATAAAGTTCTGGTCATCTTCTTTGAATGCCATTTTTTGGACTACACGGCTTGCCATTGGGAAAGCAGATATTCCACAGGCTCCCAGCATGGGGTTTATTTTGTTTTCCTTTTTTCTGAAAAGATTAAGGAACTTTGCAAAAAGAACCCCACAGGCAGTATCCCCGATAAAGGCGATAAGTCCTAAAATCATAATGAGCAGAGTTTGTACCTGTAAAAAATTTTCAGCCCTCATGGATGCTCCAACAGTAATTCCCAAAAGCAGAGTTACCAGGTTTGAAAGCTCGTTTTGTGCGGTTTTTGAAAGCTTGTCCAGAACGCCGCATTCCCGGATCAGATTTCCAAACATCAAAAAACCGATCAGAGGTGCTGCAATTGGTACAATCAAGCTGACAATAATCGTAATGAAAATTGGAAAAATTATAATTACCCAATTGGGAATATTCCCGTCTTTTGCCTGTACCCTTATCATTCTTTCTTTTTTTGTTGTAAGCAGCTTTATAACCGGAGGCATTATTATCGGGACAAGGGACATATAGGAATAAGCAACAACTGTAACCGGCCCCATTAAACCGGGGGCAAATTTGGAGGTAACAAATATTGAAGTTGGTCCGTCGGCTGCTCCGATAACACCAATGCTGGCCGCTTCTCCTACATCAAAACCCATTAAATAGGCTACATAGGCTGCAATAAAAATTCCTGCATGGGCAACAATCCCAAAAACAAGCATCCAAGGGCGTTGTAAAAGGGGACGGAAATCTATCATCGCTCCAACACCTATGAAAATAAGTAGTGGAAATAATTCTGTCATGATTCCTGCATCAAAAAGAATTTTTAATGCTCCGGACACTCCTTCGTGTTCCCAGACAACCTGAAGGGGTAGGTTTACCAGAATAGCTCCAAACCCGATTGGAAGCAAAAGCATAGGCTCATAATCTTTAGCAATTGCAAGATAAATAAGAAGGCCTCCAACTGCAAACATTACATATTGCTGCCATGTCATAGCGGCAAAACCCTGGATAAAGTACTCTAAAACACTCATAAAACCTCCTGAAAATAAAAAGACCTTTTGTTTAAAAACCAATAATGATTCTTAAACAAAAGGTCTTGTTTCCCCGTAAATCCGGAGCCGTAGAACCAGGTTTGAATACCGGTTGTTGATTCTACGGAAATAACTACTCCCCTTTCGGTGTCTGAAATTCTATTCCAAAATCTTAAATCTGTCAAGAAAAGGGCCTTGTAAAAAGAAAGGTTTTTTTTTAATAAAAATCCCGGGATTGGTTTTGTTTATTTTATTTTACGGTGACCATTCTTTTGCCTGGAGCCTTACAATTTTTAAGGACTGCTTGGAAAGGTATTCAGGTATTATTCTGCAAAAACGGTTTTGTATTACCGGTAGTACTTATAAACTGTATTATATTTGTCGTTTTGCAGGTTTTTGCCTGTATAATCATCCGGCGGTATCACATTAATTTGATAAGAATATTATATTTTTTAGGGAAAAAAACTCCTTAACGTTATTATCCTTGTATTTTAATTTTGTTGTAATTTAATTATAATTTATGTACAAGCCATTTTGGTAAATAAAGCATACTGTATACATTGTCATATCATTTAAATAAATTGTTTGCTCATTTTGTAAATTCCGTATATAATTGTCGGAAAGTCATCTTTGTAATACGTTTATATTGATGGAGTGCTATATGATTCTTCCTTCCATTTTAGAGTCCGTTGTAAATGCTTTTCAGGAGTCCAATACTGAAAAAGTATTATATCTATCACTGGATAAACAGCTCATAAGTGCTTACAGGACATTTGTTCCCGGAAATTATGTTGTATACGACATGGATGACCCGAAAGTTTTTTATACTCCGCTGTCTCCCTTTTTTTTATATTTAAAGGATAGAAATCTGGCAGAGGAGGAAATCGAAAGCCGTTGTTTTGCACCTCAAAAAGAGGCATTCGTAAATTATCTTACAGGAAAAGAACCTCCTGAAAGGAGGGATATACCTTTCTGGACGGATATTTTTTACGAAAAACGGAGAAATAACCAGACTGTAGTTGAGCTTTTTAAATGTCTTGATTCGCCAAGGCTTGTGATTCTTAATGCCCAAAATATGCAGAAGGGTTGTACCGATCTGCTGGAAACTATAGCACAAAATAAGTCTGTGGACTTAAAGGTTATTCTTTGTTTTGACAGCTATAAACTCAAGAAACCTTTGCGTGAAAATGCTTTTTATTCAAATATGATAACTGAAAATTCATTTTATGAATTTACTTTATCAACATATCCGGAGACAAATCCTTCGATTCCTTTTCCGACCCATGTGAATAATTTTAAGGACTGTTTGATAAATATACGGTATTTAAGAATGTTTTTATCAAATGACATAGGGTGTATTTTCGGAAAGAACATTCAAAACGGAATTCCTGCCATCGTTTTTTCGGATGAAGAAGAATGCCTCATACTTTTGGAATACGGGGTGATTAACTTTTTTAATACCAATTTTGACTATGCAATAAGTATTTTTTCCCAGGTTATTTCAATTGGACATCCGGCGTATCTTCCGATAGCCCAGTACTTTATGGCAGTGATTTATTATTACCGGACTGATTATGAAAAGGCTATTTCCTTCGCAAATATGGCACTGTCAACGGCTCCTGAGAATTCAATCACCTACGCAAAGACTTTTGCCCTGACATATTTTATACGGGAAAGATCTGACAGAACCGACAGTGTTGAAAAATACCAGACTGCCCGCAGACTTTTAAAAGAAGCCGGATTGCTGATAACTTACATAAATTTGTCAATGCAGATTCCCCAGAGAATGCAGGTGGATCCGGCATACGACTCCGAAGTGCAGGAAATTCTGGAGGACTGTCTGCAGAAAGCCCAGAAAATGGGCCACGAACAGTTGGTTTCAAAAGTGTACCATTGGCAGGGGATAATTTATACCAAAAAAGAGAAGCTTTTAAAGGCAATTGAGGTTTTTGAGAAGGCTGATGCAATAAAAAGAGTGATAGCCAATGTAAGTGATGCAATAACATTGCGGTCCGGTTTTTCCTATGCTTTGATGCTCATTGCAGAGTATGAAAGGGCATACAATCTTCTTAATACGGAAGCAGGTTCTGCCTGCGAAATAAAAGAGTATCAGCAGATAATTTTACTGCTTTTTAACATGAGTATGATTCTTTTCTTTGGAAGAAATTTCAACCTTGCAGAAGCAGTTCTCAAAGATACCCTGAAACTTAAAAGTCTGTACAATTTGTCGGATTCTGTATATTGCGGAAACAAGGATTTGGATTTGCTGCTTGCCTTTATAAGTTTTACCAAAGGCAATGTTTCGAAAGCAAAGCTGACTATACAGAGAAACGCAATGGTGGACACTGTTCAGTGCAGTGCCACCTATCCTTTGGCTGATTTTCTTATGGCATTGATTGCCCTAAAGGAAGGAAAACCAATTCAGTCTCAAAAACATTTTTCGAACTGTATAAAGAATCATGAAAAGAAATGCCCCGAATTGAAACATGAGCTGGCATTCCTTTATTACGAGTATGCTTCTTACCTTGACCTGTATAATCAGGTTGAACTGGCGGATTCGTACCATAAAGAGGGCCGTAAGGTTGCACAGGAGGCAAATCTTTTTTATTACGCAAGAATAATTGACAGTTTGACTTATGAAGAATACAGGGAGTCCCATTTCCCTTTTGAAAGGCCTTCATACAATATAAAGGATTTGGAAAATCTGGCTATCCAGAAAAATATAAATTCAAAACTACAGAATAAAATCGAGGGCATTACTTTCTTAAAGCAGATCTCTGAAGCCGGGAAAAAGGAAATATCCATTTCAAAATATTTATCTACAGTTGCGAAGGCTGTTTCTGATTATTCCCTCTGTGAGTCCGTGTATATTGCTACAAAAGTTTCGGGAAAATGGGAAATAAAGGGGCAAAGCGGTTACAACCAGAGGTATGTTCCGACCCAGAAACAGTGGAATTCCTGCCTTGAAGATGTTCCCGGTAAAATTGTTTTCCAGGATGATGGGGATGAATTCAGGATACAGTGGAATATTTCTGTGCCTGATTTAAAGGCTGCGATAATTCTTTATCCAACACAAAAAGCAAAAATCCGTGATCCGGAAGTTGAGATTATTACCATTGCCACATCAGAAATTTTTGGTAAATTAAAATTCTTTGCCCAGGAAGTTTTTCTGGAAAAAAATACCAGCCGGGATGCCCTGACAACATTAGGGAACAACCAGGCTTTGGAATACGCAATTGAAATAACATCTCAACTGTTCAAAAGATATAAGGACATAAAAAATGTAAAAAAGACTGTTCTTTCTATAAGTATTATCGAACTTGATAACTACGACGAAATAGGGCCTTCCAATGAGCTTGTCCGGGAAAATTATATCCATTATTTTGCTCTTGTTACCCGAAGCCAATTTAGAAAAACCGATTTTATATACCGTTTTAATGAGAAAACTTTTGTAATCATTCATCCTGCAACCCCCAGTAAAAATGTGGTTATAGCGATGAACAGGCTTAGAAAAACATTGTCAGTACCCATAAATCAGGAAATCAACTACCCCAGTTCTGTGGATTTTATACCTGAATTTACCTGCGGTATTGCTTCCAATGCAGATACAGAAGATCCCAGCGATATTGGTGGGGTTCTGGAATTAAGTTTGCAGGCTTTGAGCCGTGCAAAATTAAAAGGAGCCAATTCCACCTTTGTCTGGAAGTAAACACCTGTATTTTTGCAGTTGTTCCTGGATTGTTTGGATGTCGTTTTACCGGTGGACCTTAAAAACACTTTTCTTTTGTGGTCTATGTGTGCTTTGCCCCAAGTATTACTGATTCATGTCCGGTAATACCGGCGGCAGGTCTGTTTTTTCCTGTGCTTCTTCATAATCTTTTCCGACAAGAACCTGTAAAAGTTTTCGTTTTTTTATTTAAAAAGGTTTAATTCTCTTCTGTCTGAATTCGGTATAAAGTATTTTAATTTTAGAATAACGGCATCCGTTTCGGATTGGAGTCTCGATTGAAGAATAAATGTTTTTGAGATATATTGGAAAATAATTTGTTCAGTATCAGGAGTTTGTATGAGTGAAAAAAATCAGAGGGAAACCCTTGCCAGCCGGCTTGGATTTATCCTTTTATCAGCAGGTTGTGCAATCGGGCTTGGAAATGTCTGGAGGTTTCCTTATATCACAGGGAAGTACGGAGGGGCGGCTTTCGTTGTTATGTACCTGATTTTTCTTGTGATTTTTGGACTTCCAATAATGGTAATGGAATTTTCTGTGGGAAGGGCCTCAAAGAGAAGTGTGGCGGGGTCATTCCAAGCCCTTGAACCGGCCGGGACAAAATGGCACTGGTACAGTTATTTTGCTATTGCGGGAAATTATCTTTTGATGATGTTTTATACAACTGTAGCCGGTTGGATGATGGCATACTTTTATTTTACCTTGACAGGTGAGTTGCAGGGATTGTCTACGGCAGAAGTCGGGGATTTTTTTAACAAAACACTTGCTAACCCTGCAGAAATGCTGTATTGGATGGTAATTACTGTTGCAATAGGCTTTACAATCTGTTCTTTTGGGTTGAGGGAAGGAGTTGAAAAAGCCACAAAATTCATGATGTCAGGTCTGTTTATTATAATGTTAATTCTTGTTTTCAGGTCTGTAACTCTCCCGGGAGCAGGAGAAGGACTGAAATTTTACCTGATGCCAGATTTTAAAAATATGGTGGGGAACGGTTTTGGAGAAGCTGTTTATGCTGCGATGGGGCAGGCTTTTTTTACGCTAAGTCTTGGCATCGGTGCAATGGCTATATTTGGAAGCTATATAGGCAGGGACAGAAGTCTGACAGGAGAAACCCTGAATATTCTCGGTCTGGATACTGCTGTTGCACTTCTTGCCGGTCTGATTATTTTTCCAGCCTGTGCAGCTTTCGGTGTGGATGCCGGGGCCGGCCCCGGGCTGATATTTGTCACCCTGCCTAATGTTTTTAATTCAATGATTGGGGGAAGACTATGGGGAAGTCTGTTCTTTATTTTTATGACATTTGCGGCGATGACAACGGTTGTGGCTGTTTTTGAAAATATTACAGCCTATTCAATGGAGTCGTTTAAGCTGAGCCGGAAAAAAGCTGTAAAGATTAATGTTCTTCTGGTTACCCTTTTATCAATTCCCTGTGCCCTTGGCTTTAGTGTGTTTTCTAAGTTTGCCCCTCTGGGAGCAGGCTCGACTGTGTTGGATTTAGAGGATTTTCTTGTAAGCAATACACTTTTGCCGCTGGGATCCCTCGTTTATTTGTTTTTCTGCTGTTCAAAAAAAGGATGGGGCTGGGACAACTTTATAGAAGAGGCAGACGCAGGTAACGGAATAAAGTTTCCCCGTAACAGAGTCTTTAGGATTTATGTCAGTTACGTAATTCCTGTTATTGTACTTGCAATATTTGTTATGGGATACTGGGAAAAAATAAAACTCATATTTTCATAAAATAAAGCTTTTCTGCTTTACCGGAAAATTAAAAAACTACTGCAGAAGAATTTTGGGGTGATTAATTGAAAAAGGTATTGTTATACTGTCTGGTTTTAGTATTTTTTATTGAATCCCTTTTTGCTGATTCCCGGTTTTTTACCAGCCCCTTTGTTTTTGGGGACAATATCAGTGGGAAAATTGAAAACCGGGAAAGTCTTTCCCCTGATGAAATAATTGAAGCAGCCATGATTTTTTCGGGGGAAGCTGTTTCCGGCGAAATAATGACCGGCGTTTTGGGGAAATTTGGAGACCTTAAAGAAACACTGTCATCCCAAAAATATAAAAAAAACGATGAAGCGGAAAAAGCTGAAAGAATTCTTCTGCTGATGTATGACACGCTTTTGAAAACCTACCAAGAAGACAAGACCACTATCGGTATTCTTTTTGAAAAAGGTGAATATAACTGTGTTTCCTCTGCCGTCCTGTTCCTTGCTTTGGGAAAGTCACAGGGGCTTGATGTACGGGGGCAGAAAACCACTGAACACGCCTTTTGCAAGCTTTACAAAAACGATGACGGAAAAATTGATTCGTATATAGTTGAGACGACCAATCCTTACGGATTTAATCCGGGTACACAGAAAAAGGTTGAGGAAACCGGAAATTATCTTAAATATATATATGTCCCCAAAATAAATTATTCAGGGCAAAGAGAGGTAAATGATTTATATCTTTGCAGCTTGATAGCTTCAAATCTGTGTTCCCTGGCTATGAAAAGGGATGATTATGAAAGGGCAATTCCTTTGGCTTATGGATTGATGCTCCTGCGGGATTATTTTGAGGAAGAAGATATAAAAGAGGTGGAATCGCTTTTTTCCGGTGCATGCAATAATTACATTTTTTACCTTCAGTCCCGGAACAGGTACGAGGAATCCTTGGATTTTATAAACGAGTTAAACCTCCGTAATGAGATTCCGGAGTTGGATATGTTGAAAAAATCCCTGGAAAATGCCCTTGAAAATTATTTCTATGAAAAAATCAGAGGGAAAGATTTTGACGGAGCCGGAATTCTTCTTAAAATAAAAAACAGATTTATTTCTGATACACTTATTAACAAAATGGAAAAAGAATGGTGGATTTATAAAATCCAGGAAGACATGAAGCCTGTAACGGAAAATAATTGTCCTACAGATACTCTTGATGAAAGGTTATCCTATCTTTCCGAACTTCAGGACAGGCTTGCAGCTGAATTACCTGCCAAAGAAATTAACATGAAAATTACAGAGTGGAAAAAATACATCTGGCAGAAAAAAATAATAAACTCTGCCCGTAATAAAGATTTTTCTTCTGCCCTGAATATGATTGAAGTGGCATGTAAGGATGTTGGTGAAAGTTCCGGGTTGGTTGAATTAAGGGGACAGATACTGAGAAATTATGAAGCGGAGGCTCATAATAAGTTTGCTGTTTTTTTTAACAGCAAAAACTATGAGGATGCAGAGAAGGCAATACAGGATGGACTCCTCTTGTATCCTGAAAGTAAAATTCTAAAAAAGGATTTGGAATTAATCGAAAAGACAACAAAAAAATAAATATTTTACGGAATATTTTCGTCCCTGAAAACAAAAATAGTAAAAGAATGTATTATATGTGTGGGCTTCGGTTGTGTTTTAAATAGATTTTTATTTCCCCGAGTAACTTGTAAAGAATAATTCCCCACTTTTCTGTCAGAAATTACAACATTTTTTATATATCATGGCGGGAGTTTTTCCGCCGTGAATCCGTCTTGGATAATTGTTCATCCAGTGCTCCGCCTTGGAAACTT
>JADIMM010000016.1 GCA_017694795.1 Candidatus Gallitreponema excrementavium | reverse complement strand
AAAAGGTATAAATATTCATTTTTTTATTCGAAAATTCAAACAAGTAGAAGGAATTCCTCAGGATTATATTTACATCGGAGACGGTGTCGTTTTTAAAGATACTGTTCCCAAAGAACTTGTAAATCCTGTTTCTATGGATTTTGCAATTCACCAAATACCGGATCAGATGTATACTGATTTCATTACAAAATCAGATATAACAAACGTTGAATAACCAAACAGAGGTGTTACCATGAAAACAATAAAAGTCGTAGCTGCGGTTATTTTCCGCACAGCAGAATCAGGCAAAAAAGAAATCTTTGCCACCCAAAGAGGCTACGGGGAATTTAAAGACTGGTGGGAATTCCCCGGGGGGAAAATCGAGGTAGGGGAAACCCCTCAGCAGGCTCTTACCCGTGAAATAAAAGAGGAGCTTGATGCGGAAATCTCCGTTGGGGACTGCATCGGCACGGTTGAGTACGATTATCCCGCCTTCCACCTCTCCATGGACTGCTTTTACTGCACCCTGGTTCCGGGGCATAAGGCTCCTTCCCTTTTGGAACACGAAAACGCTGCCTGGCTTAATGCCGAAACTTTGAAAAGCGTAAAATGGCTTCCTGCCGACATTGGAATCCTGGATAAAATTTCAGCACTTCTTTGATTTTCAATTTTGTGCTTTTATTGAGGGATTGAAAATTTTAAACCGGTGGATTTGAATCTCTTTTCAAATAATATTGAATAGTCCCAAAGCCCGGAATTCAGCTTTGACGGATTCCAGGACACAAGCCGGTATTTACCAAAGTCCTGTGAGGCTTTGGCACCGGAACAGCCTGGTTTTATTCAATACCTTATGCCAAAGCCTGGAATTCAGCTTCGCCGGATTCCAGGCCACAAGCCGGTATTTCCCAAAGCCCGGTGAGGCTTTGGCACCGGGACAGCCTGGTTTTATCCGTGCCTTGTGCCAAAGCCCGGAATTCAGCTTCGCCGGATTCCAGGCCACAAGCCGGTATTTACCAAAGCCCTGTGTTGCTTTGGCACCAGGACAGTCTGGTTTTATTCAATACCTTGTGCCAAAGCCTGGAATTCAGCTTTGACGGATTCCAGGACACAAGCCGGCATTTCCCAAAGCCCTGTGTTGCTTTGGCATCAGGACAGCCTGGTTTTATCCGTGCCTTATGCCAAAGCATGGAATTCAGCTTCGCCGGATTCCAGGACACAAACTGGTATTTCCCAAAGCCCGGTGAGGCTTTGGCACCGGAACAGCCTTGTCTTATCTTTTGCCTTATGCCAAAGCCTGGAATTCAGCTTCGCCGGATTCCAGGACACAAGCCGGTATTTACCAAAGCCCTGTGTTGCTTTGGCACCGGAACAGCCTTGTCGTATATGTTGTCTTATGCCAAAGCCCGGAATTCAGCTTCGCCGGATTCCAGGCCACAAGCCGGTATTTCCCAAAGTCCTGTGAGGCTTTGGCACCGGAACAGCCTGGTTTTATTCAATACCTTATGCCAAAGCCTGGAATTCACCTTTGCTGAATTCCGAAACTAAAGCCTTTTTTTATTTTTCTTCCAGTCTTTTAATCAAATAGGGCAGGGCTTTTTCAAACTTTACCCCGTACCAGTGGCTTTCGTCGTCCATTGTGGCTTCCATGGATTTGATTACAAAGTCTGCCCCCAGAGCGGCAGCCTTGGGAACGCTCAATCCCCTTAAAAGCCCGCCTGCAAAGGAGGATGCATAAACATCACCGGTTCCGTGCATACTTTTGTTTATTCTTTTATTAAAGTAATACTCAATATTTTTCCCGTCATAGCAGGCACAGCCCAGCTGGTCTTTTTTAAAGCTTACCCCTGTAAGAACAACATTATTTGCCCCAAGTTCGTAAAGGTCTTTAAGCATTTTTTCAATGTATTCCCTGTCATAGTCCTGTTTTTCCAGATTGTCACCGGGATAAGGAATTCCCAAAAGAAAGGAAGCCTCGGTAATATTAGGGAGAATTACATCTGCCCCCTTACAGAGTTTTGCCATTTCGGAAGGAAAATCAGAGTCAAAGCCCGGATAAAGTTTCCCGTTGTCCGCCATAACCGGGTCCACAATTCTTAAAGCTCCGGGAGCTGCAGTTTCATCCATTATTTTTAAGATAATGGGAATTTGTGATTTGCTTACATAGCCTGTATAAAAGGCATCGAATTTTATATTTTCCTTTTTCCAATGGGCAAGGATTTTTTCCATGTCATCTGTTAAATCCCGGAATGTATATCCGGAAAATCCTGCTGTATGAGTGGAAAGCACAGAGCTTGGAAGCACTGCTGTTTCTATTCCGCAGGCAGAAATCACAGGCAGGGCCACCGTCAGGGAACACTGTCCTACACATGAAATATCCTGAATTGTTAAAAGTCTTTTGTCCATAAACTTCTCCTTATGATACAGAGAAAATAAACCTATTCTGATATTATTCATATAGCCATTTTAAAAGAATTTTAATATAATCAGATTGTGATTACCCTGGATTTTACCCAAAGGGGTTCCCTGACCCTTTCAGAATACCTTTACAGGGAGGTAAAGAAAAAAATCCTCAACGGTGAACTTAAAGGCTCCGAAAAACTCCCTTCAAAAAGGGGGCTTTCTGTTCATTTGGGAATAAGCGTGATTACGGTTCAAAATGTTTACGAAAGGCTTATTTCCGAGGGGTACATTTTTTCCAGGGAAAAAACAGGATATTTTGTTACCCCTGACTTGGAGATTTTTACTAAAGGCAGGCCTGAAAAAAGCGGAGACCCTGAATCTTCTTCCTTGTGTTACCGGGATAAAGACAAACAAAAAGAAAAATACCAAGAAGAAAAAGAATACGGGGACTTTGTCAATTTAAGCGATTCCGCTTCCGGAACAGAAAAATTCCCTTTTTCCGTTTGGAACAGGATTTTCAGAGAAGTCCTTAAGACTAAGGGGGAAGAACTTTTAAAGGCAACCCCCTCTGAGGGAATTTTCCCTTTAAGGGAGGCACTTTCGGAACACTTAAAAACATTCAGGAACATTCAGGCAAGTCCTTTACGGATTGTTATCGGGGCAGGATCGGAATACCTTTATTCCCTGATTTTGCAGCTTTTGGGCAGGGAAAAAATCTTTGCACTGGAAAATCCCGGCTATCTGAAACCCGGAAAAATATTTAAATCCCTCGGGGCGGAATGTGTCCCCGTTCCCCTTGATTCTTCAGGCTTTTCCCTGGAATCCTTAAAAAAAATGCCCTTAAAAAAATCCCCGGATGTGCTTCATGTTTCCCCTTCCCACCACTTTCCTACAGGAATTACAATGCCCGTAAAAAGAAGAAATGAAATCCTCCGGTGGCTGGAAGAAAAAAAAGACCGCTGGATTATAGAAGATGATTACGATTCGGAATTCCGTTTTTCAGGAAAACCCTTGGAGCCCCTTCAGAGGGCTGATGCTTCCGGCAGGGTAATATACCTTAATACTTTTACAAGAACAATTTCCCCCTCCTTCAGGATAAGTTACATGGTTCTACCGGAGTCCCTTTCCCGTGTTTTTAAAGAAAAACTGGGGTTTTATTCTTCCACGGTTTCCGCAATAGAACAGTTTGCTTTAAGTGAATTTATTTCCAGAGGATTTTTTGAAAAACACCTTATAAGAATGAAAAACTATTACAGGAATTTGAGGAATGAACTAATCGGGAAGCTTAACAACAGTTTATTAAAAGACAAAATCCACATCAGGGAAGAAGACAGCGGAATTCATTTTATAATGAATTTAAAAACAGACTTGCCCGAAAAAGAATTCAAAAAAAGGGCTTTTGAAAAAGGCCTGGGACTTTCCCTCCTTTCAGATTATGTTTATCCGGAAACCCTGTCACCGGGAAAAACTGCCGGTTTGGATTCTTTTATGGAACAGGGATTTGTTTCCATTGTTGTAAATTATTCCGGCTTAAAGAAAAACAAAATAGAAAAACTGGTTTCGGTTTTGGAAGAAGTGGTTTTGGATTCCTGATATTATTGACATTCAAGCTCTAAAATTCATATCATATTCCGGTAAATACCCATAAACCCCGGAAAACAGTCGGGGAAAAATTCTCAAAAGGATTCCCGGAATGCCAATAAAAATACAGTCGGATTTGCCTGCCAGATTAACCCTGGAAAACGAAAACATCTTCGTAATGACAGAAAACAGGGCCGAGTCCCAGGACATAAGACCTCTTAAAATTGCCATAGTAAATCTTATGCCGACAAAAATTGCAACCGAAACCCAGCTTTTAAGACTTTTGGGAAACACCCCCCTCCAGGTGGAAATTTCCCTGGTAAGAATGGCTTCCCACGAGTCAACCCATATAGGCCTGGACCACCTGGAAAAATTTTACACAACCTGGGAAAAAATCTCAAAAGAAAAATTTGACGGAATGATAATTACCGGGGCACCGGTGGAACAACTGCCATTTGAAAAAGTAGATTACTGGAACGAACTTTGCAGGATAATGGACTATGCAAAAACAAATGTTTTTTCCACCCTCTACATCTGCTGGGGAGCCCAGGCAGGACTGTACCATAATTTCGGAATCCCCAAAAAAATGCTGGAAAAAAAACTCTTCGGGATTTACCCTAACAGGGCTTCCACCTGGGCAGACCCCCTTTTAAGAGGCTTTGACGACCAGTTCTTTGTCCCCCAGTCCAGGTACAGCACAGTAGAAAAAAAAGACCTGGAGGCAGTAAAAGAACTTGAAATCCTTGCAGAATCAGAAGAAGCAGGGGTTCTCCTTGTAAAAACCAGGGACAACCGGGAAGTATTCATCACCGGACACCTGGAATATGACTCAAATACCCTGGGGGACGAATACTGGCGGGATATAAAAAAAGGCCTTAAAATAGACATTCCATATAACTATTATCCGGACAATAACCCGGACAATCCACCACCTTCAAAGTGGAGGAGTACAGCCCACCTGTTTTTTTCAAACTGGCTTAACTACTATGTTTACCAGGACACACCCTTTGATGTTATGGAGATTAAATAGTCGGAAAATTTTGCGGGGGACCACCGGAAAAATCTTTCTGCCCAAAAACCGGCTTACTTTTCAAATGCCGCAGTTCCCCCTCGCTCCAAACCTCCTGCAAAAACACCTCAAAAGCAAACGACAATAATAAACCAGGGCATTTACCCCGGTCGGTTTTCCGCTACCCCCTTGTCCGGTTCCGCCTTGGCACCGGTTAAGCCCGGTGTTTTATCCTTTGCCTTATGCCAAAGCCCGGGCTTGCAAAAACTATTTTTTAAGCCTTGCCCTTACGATAAAGCCTTCCCGGATTTCTTTGCCGGTTTTTATAAGGCAGGGGTGGCCGTGGCAGACCCAGTCCCTTTCTTCCATGGTATCCGGGTTCAAAAGTTTGTAATCCCTGTCTTCTGTAAAAAGCAGATCCGGGCCGATATATTCAATTGGAGTGCCGGCATCAATCTTGTTCATTGAATTAAACTTAAAAAGATTTTCTCCGGTTTTTTCCCCGATGGTTCCCACAAGGCTGTATTCGGAGCTGGTTTCTCCCTTTGTGGTTTTGTCTGCATCCTCCCTGGAAAAATAAAACCCTGTAGTAAATTCCCTGTGGCTTACCTTTTCAATTTCATTTATAAAAGGGGCAGCCTTTTCTTCCTGGATTTTTCCTTCAAGAACATCAAGCCCCTTCCTGTAAGCCCTGGTAATAAGGGCAGTGTAGTAAAGGCTTTTCATTCTTCCTTCTATTTTGAAAGAGGTGACTCCTGCATCCTTCATCTCTTTAAGATGGTCTATCATCGAAAGGTCTTTTGAAGAAAGAATGGAGGTAAAACCGTCCCCCTCGTAAACCGGAAACAATTCCCCCGGCCTTTCCTTTTCTTCCAGAAAAAGTTCCCTTTCTTCCCTGCTTTCCTTCTTTTCACCGTAGAGCCTCCAGTCCCAGCGGCAGGAATGGGCACATTCCCCGCTGTTACCGCTTCTGCCTGCCATGTAAGCACTCATAAGACATCTTCCGGAATAAGCGATGCACATAGCTCCGTGGGCAAAGGCCTCGATTTCCATTTCCGGAACCTTATCCTTTATAATTTTAATTTCTTCCAGGGAAGCCTCCCTTCCTGTAACAATCCGGGAAAAACCCATATCCCTGTACATTTTAGCAGCTTCCCCGTTAATGCAGTTTGCCTGGGTACTAAGGTGGAGGGCTGCCCCTGGAAAGTGTTTCTGCAATATCTTAACAATTCCCAAATCCTGGACAATAAAGGCGTCTATGGGATATTTCTTAAAGTATTCAATATCCGAAACAAAATTATCAATATCCTTCTGATGAAAACTTATATTCAAGGCACAGTACAGCTTTTTTGCCTGCTTTCTACCGGATAAAACTTCCGGGGTTTTATTATAAGTGTCCAGAATATTACAGACCTTTTTGTATTCTTCATCGTAAAAATTATCGGCCTTTACCCTCAGGGAAAATTTTTTCAAGCCTATGTAAGCCGCATCTGCCCCATAAAGATAAGCATAATAAAGCTTTTCAACATTTCCGGCAGGGGACAACAGTTCCAAAGTTTCCATATATCCATTCCCTTTAACCGCTTACTGGTCTTCAGATTTGCTCAGGGACTTTATCCATTCACCTGCCCTGATAACCGCAAGCCTAGCCTGGGAAGTATATTCATCCATTGACTGAAAAAGATGCCACATTCCTTCCCACTTGTCAAACACAACTTTAACACCGGCTTCTTCGGCCTTCCGGTAAATTTGTAAAAAATCCGGAAAAAATATTTCCCTTGTACCGCACTGTAAAAAAACCGGCGGAAATCCCGAAAAATCCTGAAAAACCGGGGAAACAAGAGGGTTTTCAAAATTGCTTTTATATGTGTATAAATGGGCGTTGTTTGCTACATATTCAAAATTGTAAAAAGGGTCTTCTTTCCTATAATTTTTTGCTTCCGGTGAACTACAGGTTATATCCCCCCAGGGAGAAAACAAAACCAAGGCTTTAGGTAAAGGAAGCTTCATTTCCCTTAATTTTCCGGTTAAAGAAAGGGCCAGTGCCCCGCCGGAACCTGAACCTGCAATAACAATATTTGAAACCCTCGTTTTATTCTGCCTGTAAAGATATTGGTAAGTATTGTAAATATCCTCCATGGCAGAAGGAAAAGGATGTTCTGGGGCAAGCCTGTATTCCGGGATATAGATTGTTGCCCCTGATTCATTTGCCAGGGAACAGCACAAGTTTCTTGCACCTAAGGGAGACCCCATTGTAAATGCCCCGTCATGAATATACAGAACAGAAACTGCACCAAAAAGAAATTCCGGCTTTAGAACATCAATCGAAAGATTCTTGTTGTCAGAGGGAATTACTTCCCTGGAAAAATCAATATTGCAGGAAATTCTTGGCACTGCAAAAAAATCTTCGTAAATTTCCCTTTGCTTGGCAACCGGCACCTTGGGTCCAAACCGCAGTTTTTTCATGGCAGCCCTGGCTTTTTTAAATTCCTGCTCAATCATACAGGCAGGATTATATCATGTTTGTTTTTTTTAGTATACCTGTATTTTAATTTGAATACAGGTTTTAGCCGTTATTGATTATTTTAATTCAACTATGATAAACTTTAACAGCTTAAAATAAAGTGGACATGGAGGATTTTATTTATGAAGCGATTTGTAAAGGCTGTTTTTATTCTTACAGCAATGGTTTCCGTTTTTGCAGGATGTGCAAAGGAAAAATCTGACAATACCTTTGTTCTCGGGTTGGATACTTCTTTCCCTCCTATGGGATTCATTGACGAAAACAACGAAATTGCAGGTTTCGATATTGATGTGGCAAAAGAAGTTTGCTCAAGATTAAATCTCGAGCTTGTCTGCCAGCCTATCTCCTGGGACGCAAAGGAACAGGAACTGGCAACAGGAAATATTGATTGTATCTGGAATGGTTTCACAATGACACCTGAAAGACTTGAGGCCATGACCTTTAGCGAACCGTATCTGGAGAATGCCCAGGTTGTTGTAGTTCTGGCAGATTCCCCCTACCAGACCCTGGCGGATTTTGCGGGAAAAACCTGTGGTGTACAGGAAGGTTCTTCCGCCCAGGAAGCCATCAGAAACACCCCTGATTTTGCAGATTCCCTTTCTGAGGTTGTTCCTTACAAGGAAAACCTTACAGCCCTTATGGATTTGGAAGTTGGCGGAGTTGATGCAGTTGCCATGGATTTTATTGTCGCAAACTACATGATTAAGACTTCGGGAAAGAATTTCAGGATTCTGGACGAACACCTCTCCCCGGAGGAATACGGCATCGGATTTAAAAAGGGAAATACAGAGCTTAGGGACGCCGTGCAGAAGACTCTTTCAGAAATGAAGGCAGACGGAACCCTTGGAGCCATCTCCGAAAAATGGTTCGGAAGTGATATTACAGTTGTAAAATAATTTGGCACAGAGCCGGCGGGATTTTATTATTCCCCGGCTCAAATTATTGCAGGATTTTAATTTTATGCCCGAAAGAATAGAAACCCTTCTTAATACTTTGCCTTCTTTGATTCTTTACCTTTCACAAGGTATGCTGGTGTCTTTGGAGGTTTTTTTTCTTACTATTTTGTTTTCCGTCCCCCTGGGACTTATAGTATCTTTCGGGCGTATGTCAAAGTTAAAGATTATAAGTGTTCCGGTAAACGTTTATATGCTTATAATGCGGGGAACGCCGCTGATTCTCCAGCTCATATTTGTTTATTTTGCACCAAAATATTTGTTTAAACTTTCCTACGACAGGTTTACGGCGGCCATAATAGCTTTTGTACTGAACTATGCTGCATACTTTGCAGAGATTTTCCGGGGCGGTATCGAGTCCATTCCCCACGGTCAGTACGAGGCTTCAAAGGTTCTGGGGCTTACAAAAAACCAGACATTTTTTAAAATAATTCTGCCCCAGGTGGTAAAACGGATTCTTCCGGCTTCCGGAAACGAGGTTATAACCCTGGTAAAGGACACGGCCCTGGCTTCTACCATTGCAGTGGTGGAGCTTTTTCAGGTGGCACAGAGCCATTCTTCCCGGCTTGCTTCCACAATGCCGATTTTTGTTGCCGGAGTATTTTATTTTATTCTTAACTGGATAGTAGCCAAGAGCTTTTCTTTGGCAGAAAAGAAATTGGATTATTACAAGTAAACCGGATTTTACACAGGGTAATAGAGAATGAATGTTATAACCGTAAGCGATTTAAAGAAAAACTTTGGTTCCCTGCAGGTGCTTAAAGGGGTTTCTTTTGATGTTCCTAAAGGCGAAGTCCTTTCCGTTATCGGGCCTTCCGGTTCCGGAAAATCCACCTTGCTAAGATGTATAAACCAACTTGAAAAAGTCGATTCAGGTACTATAAGTGTCTGCGGGCAGACCATGGTAACAAACGACCATAAGGGAGAAGCACAATATTCACCAAAAGAAGTTCTCAGGGAAATACAGCTTAAAGTAGGGCTTGTGTTTCAGAATTTTAATTTGTTTCCCCATTTATCAGTACTCGAAAACATAACCCTTGCCCAGAAAATAGTTTTGGGAAAAGAAAAACCGGAAGCTGAAGAAACAGCCTACAAACTTTTAAAAAAAATGAGCCTGGAGGACAAGGCCCTGGTTTATCCCTTCAGCCTTTCCGGCGGACAGCAGCAGAGGGTCTCCATTGCAAGAGCCCTGGCCCTCAACCCGGAAGTCTTGTTTTTTGACGAACCTACAAGTGCCTTGGATCCGGAGCTTACAGGTGAAATCCTTAAAGTCATAAGGAATCTTGCTGAAGAAAAAAT
>JADIMM010000015.1 GCA_017694795.1 Candidatus Gallitreponema excrementavium | reverse complement strand
TTCCGGGGCTGGGGATTTGGAAACTTACATAAACCATATTGCCAGGCAGGAAGAAATTTATCCCGGAAATTATGTAAAACTCCGGTGTCTGGAAAACCACGATCAGCCGAGAATTGCTTCCCAAGTGCTTTTACCGGAACAGATTGTAACCTATACTGCTTTTCAGTTTATGCTTAAAGGTGCCGCAATGGTTTACAACGGACAGGAAGCCATGGATAAAAAACAGCCCTCTCTTTTTGACAGGGATTTGGTGAATTGGGATAAACTGAACGAAAAGGTTTGGGGAGAAGAAACCCTTTCCGGGATAATTTCCCGGCTTGCAGGTATAAAAAAGTCTAAAATTTTTGCAGATGGTATTTTTGAAATAAAAACCGGTTCCGTTAAGGATACGGTAGTAATTCTTTACAAGGAACGGAAAGAAACCGGAAAAGAAGAATATTCTTCTTTTCTTTGCGGGATTTTTAATTTTGGATTAAGAGCTTCCGGGCTTGTTTTGCCGGAGGCAATTCCCGACGGAGAATATGAAAACCTTATTTCCCCGGAAAATGAAAAAATCTGCGTAAAAGATGGAAAACTGACCTTGGGGTTAAGGCCTCTGATTTTTAAGGTTTAAATTTTTTTGCTGCCAATTAAAGATTTATTTTAATAAAAGCCGGATAAGGTGAACTACAAAGTTTTTCCGGTTTTTTACGCTTTTTATGACAGATTGTAAAAGCAAGGAAAATATATTTTTTTTTCGGATTGTGGTAAGGTTGTGCTATGGTGGGTACTGAATTTTTGACTGTTTTTAAACAGGTAGTAATTCTTTTTATTCTGATTTTTATAGGGTTCTTTTGTTCCAAAAAAAAGATATTTACAGAGGAAGGCATAAAAAGCATTACCAAATTTGTGCTTTTTTTTGTTACCCCCTGTGTAATAATCAATTCATTTAACAGAACATTTGACTCTCATGTACTTAAAAACCTTGGAATTGTCAGCCTGCTTGCCGTAGGTGTCCATATAATAAACATTCTCCTTGCGAGACTTTTGGTAAGGGAAAAAGAAGATTCCCGGCTCAGGGTTTACAGGTACGGGGTTATCTTTTCCAACTGCGGTTATATGGCTTTGCCCTTACAAAGCGCCCTTTTAGGAAACGAGGGTGTTTTTTACGGAGCCGCCTTTATCGCTGTTTTCAACCTTTTTACCTGGACCTACGGTGTTGCAGAAATGGGTGGAAAAATCTCCCTAAAAAAAATCTTTTTAAATCCCGGGGTTATAGGAATCGGAATAGGACTTGTTTTGTTTTTAACCCCTTTCAAACTTCCCTATGTACTGGAGATTCCTGTTGCAAGCCTTGCTGCACTGAATACACCACTTCCAATGCTGGTTATAGGCTTTTATCTTTCTAAAATCGAATCCCTAAGAATAATCGGGAATTTAAGTTTTGTCTGGAGTGTATTTTTTCGGCTTATTTTTGCACCTATGGTAATTCTGGGGCTTCTTTATGTATTGCAAATTAAAGGCATTATTTCCCATGTTATTATTATCGCCTGTACAACTCCTGCTGCCGCAAATACCACAATGTTTGCAGCCCTTTACAACCGGGACAAGGAAGTTGCTGCCGCCATGGTTTCCATAAGTACCCTGTTTGCAATAGTAACAATGCCCCTGATTATTACTCTTGCAATGAAATTATGCTGAAATGATTTCTTTTGCACATTATTCCATTCCAAAATCAATATAACTTTGGATATTATTGCACATAGTTTCAAAGGGGCGATTTACAATGTATTTTTTAAAAACCGGCTTTCCCACATAGAAATAAACCTTTGAATCCCTTTCCAGTACAAGATACCCGCAAGACTCAAAACGCCTGTCTCCTTCCTGTGGAGCCGGGAAAAAAGCTTTATCAGTTAATGTATCAACATTATCAAGTATTGAATCATCCTTAATTTCTGTAAATACAGTTTTTACTTTGTAATTAAAACCGGAATTATTGTTTTTCCGGATATCACTTTTAGAATTTATTTTTTCGCCGTTCATTGTTTTGCCTCACTAAATAAAAATAAAATTTCTAACCAAAACCTTGGTTTATGTTAAAAAGATTACAGCTTAAATTATCAGTTTAAAGTCAGCAGGATTTTTCCAAATATTTTTTATAAGTTCCCGGATTGCTTCCCCTGATTTCCCGCCATTTGTATTTATTCTCTGTTCCGGTTGCAGGCTCACTGTATTCAAAACCCAGCCCTTCCGGGGAACAGGGCAGTAAAAAATCCTGATAATATACCCTTAAAATATTGACGGCTTCTTCCCTTGTAAAAGTATTTACAACTACAGCATCACACCACCCGGAAAAACCCTTTCTTGTAACAAGGAATTTCCACGGAGTTTTTTTAGGTAGTATTATTTCACCGGATTCCACAAGCTCTTCTCCAAAACCTATATCAACAAAGTCGGGAATTAAAAGTTTTTTCTTGTAAAAAAGATTTTCTGCAAGTTTTGTGTACCAAAGGTTTTGCTTTTTACTGTTATCCTCAATTCCAAAAGAAAAGGCTATTTCCAATTCTTTAGCTTTTTTTATCACGGATTCCAAATCCAAAAGCTCCCCGGATTCAATAAGTGAAAAGATTTTCTTTATTTTGTAGCCAACAGCCATTAAGCTCATTTGTTCCTCCTAAAAAGACAACGGGCTAAAAAGACAATGGGCAGAACAAAACCTGTCCTGCCCGTTCATCCCCTTACCTGGGTTCAAATTTCCTGCAGCTATTGGACGAAGTTCCGTCCTTGTCAGGATTTTGCCCGCACTTTACAGAGCTGGTAAAAGAAACGGAATTATCACAGTAGTGGCGTCCGGTGCTTTTTTTAAACTCGTAATGGGCACAGCCTGGACACATATTACAGGGTAATGTTTTAGAACTTGGCATAAAACCTCCAAAAAAATTTTTCAGAAAACCGGTTATCTATAACCAAAATATAAACTTTAAAAACAAAAAAGTCAAGAAAAACGGTTATTAATAACCGTAAATTATTCCTGTCCGTAAAAAAATTAAAAGATTGTTAAAAAAAAGAAACAAAAACTTTTAAAGATTAATGCCGGCAAGTCAATTAAGCCAACCAGTTAACAGAAAACTTTTTTAAATTAAAAGAAAACAGTCAAAAAACAAAAAACCACTAATTACGCAATCAACCAAAAAACCCGGAAATAAAATCAGAAAAAAGGCAAAGCCTCTTTTTCTTTTCTTCTTCTGCCTGCAAACGGTAATTTTGTTCGGAGTTTTCCACCTCAAGATATTTCCCGGCAAAGCCTTCCTGAATTTCCAGGCTGAGGGAAATATTTGCCGGCTCGGGAAGGGGAATCAAAAGGTTTTCCAGGTTTCTTACCGGAAGGGTGGGAATGGTGGCTTTTACATAGGCTTTTTCCAGCCGTGCCAAACCCAAGGCACTTTCAAAAAAAGCCCTGGCATAAACAGGATTAACCCGGCCAAAATCAAACCGCAAAATATACAGATTTTGGGATACAATAATCTTCTTTTCCCCCAAATCCCGGGCAAGTCCGGTTTTTGGCTGTCCCATCTTTGCAATAACAATGTCATTTTCCATAAGACAGTGCTTTTCTTCCCGGGGTTCGATATTTTTAAGGCACTTCATGGAATGCGAAAGGTAATTTTCCTGAATATCCGAAACAGTAAGAAAAAAAATCCCACTGTTCTCCGGTGCAGTCCGCTCCTTAATTTCCTGGGGTTTGGTTACAACACCCCGGAGAATTTTTGCAACTTCTTTTAGAGGAACATCCGTAAAATTCTGCATAACTTTGGAAGTATAAAATAAAACCAGGAATAATTCAAATTCCCAAAGAAACAAAGAGCCAAAACCAGGGTCAAAACCGGCATAAAATAAGGGGAAGCACCGGAATCCTCCCAGGTAAAAAACAGAACAGGCGGCTTCCCCTGCCTCCAAAGCCGCCGCTTAAAGGCGCCGGGCTTTTCCGGCACCCCTTTGCGGACTACAGCCCTTATTAAATTATAATCTCCTGCCTTAGTACCGAAACATCCTCCGGAATAGGACTTTCAGTTTTTATCAGTTCTAAAATTTCTTCTTTTTTGTACTTGTCAGAGGGAAACAAAAAAACTAGGGACTGGTCTCCACCCTTTAAAAAATTGGTCTTACCGAATTCCGCGTACCTTGTGGCCCCCACAGAGACTAAAATCTTTTCCGGATTGCCGGCACAGTTAAGATAAAGCCTGATATTTTCCGCCGGCCCCTCATCTGCCTGGGAATTAAAAGTTTCCACTAGCCAGGAAAGCAGTTTATCATAAAAATAGCTGTAGCCGGAAACAGGGCTTTCTTCCCCGTATTCAAAACAGCTGTTGCCTCTTTTTAAATAACAGGCTATGGAATACCGGGAAATATTTCCCTCCGTTGAAAAAGAATCGACAGAAATCAAATTATCAGAAAGCCCCTTGCAGGAAGCCCCCCAGTTTTTTTTAAGGCTGATTTTTTTTGCCGCTTCACGGCGGATAGAGCAGTCATTAGAAGCTCCAAAAAATTCAGGCAAAAAGGAAATAATTCTGTCTTTGTCCCATTCTACTTTAAAAATTATTGCACACTCCGGTTCAATCTGGAGGTCTTTTTGCCCTGCTGGAAAAACAATTTTTTGGCTGTCAAAGGGAAAAACAGATAAAAATTCCGGGACGGGACTTTTTGCCCCGGGGATATAAGTGGGAAAAACAGCCTTTGGGGCGGATTCCTCCTTTGTTTTTATATTACGGAAGTCACCGGCTTCCCCGGCCTGTTCCAAATGCCCGGTAAAATTACCTGCAATTCCAAAACAGGGAATATTTGTCAAATCCAAAGTCATTTTTTTTCCTTTCGAGTATTTTATAAATGGGATAAATCCTACAAAAACAGTGTCTATTTCAGAAAAAATCTGACGATTTTTCCATTCAGCTTTTTATAAGGTTGGTACCTCATAGGTAGATCTATCCAAGTCTTTTTATCCACTATACTTTTTAAGTGGGAAAATGTTAAGAAGCCTTCTTTTCCGTGGTAGGCTCCCATGCCGCTTTCTCCAAAACCGCCAAAGCCCATTTCGCTTGTTGCAATATGAATAACAGTATCATTTATGCAACCGCCGCCGAACCCTACTCTGGAAAGGAATTTTTCAGCTTTGTTTCTTTTTCCGGTAAAAATATAAAAAGCAAGGGGATGTGGAAGTTTGATAAGTTTTTTTAAGGCATCTTCCTCTTCCTTAAAGGTTAAAACAGGCAGTATTGGCCCAAAAATTTCTTCTTTCATTGCCGGAGAGTCAAAATCCTGGTTATCCAAAACGGTAGGTTCAATTTGCAGTGTTTCTTCCTTTGCCCTACCCCCTGTAAATATATTTTCTCTGTCAATAAGCCCTAAAAGCCTTATAAAATGTTTTTGATTTATGATTTTTCCGTAGTCAGGATTATTTAAGGGTTCCTTTCCAAACTGCCGGATAATTTCTTCTTTTATTTTTTCCAAGAGAGCCGCCTTTATTTCCTCCTGGCAGTAAATAAAATCCGGGGTAACACAGGTTTGGCCGCAGTTAAGAAACTTTCCAAAAACTATTCTTCTGGCAGCCAGGCTGAGATTTGCGTCTTTAAGCACCAGACAGGGACTCTTGCCCCCTAATTCCAAGGTTACAGGGGTAAGATTTTCTCCTGCAGCTTTCATTACCTCTTTACCTACAGCCTGGCTGCCGGTAAAAAATATGTGGTCAAATTTTTCCTTTAAAAGACTTGTATTTTCTGCCCTGCCACCCTTTACGGTAGAAACATATTCCGGTGGAAAACACTCTGAAATAAGTTTTTCCACCACTTCTCCGGTAGCCGGTGAATAGGCACTGGGTTTTACAATTGCAGTATTTCCTGCTGCAAGACAATCTACAAGGGGTTCAATACTGAGCATGAAAGGATAATTCCAGGGACTCATAATCAAAACGGTTCCCTTTGGAGAAGGTTTTTTATAACTTTTGGAATGAAACTGGGCAAGGGGAGTTTTTACCCTATGACAAGATGCAAATTTTTTCAGCTTTTTTAGCATATAGGAAATTTCGCTTAAAACAAGCCCTGTTTCGCACATAAAGGCTTCAAAACCGCTTTTTCCAAGGTCTGTTTTTAAGGCGGAATGAATTTCTTCCTGATTTTCCTTTATCCAACTGTAGAGCTTTTTAAGCTGGATTTTCCGGAATTTAAGGGGAAGAGTTTTTCCCGAACAAAAGTAATCCCTCTGCTTTGCAACAAGTTCCTTTATTTCCGATTCCGTCATAAATGCCTCCAAAAGATTTTGTTTTAGCCGCCTGATAAAATACTAACCCCAATGTTTATGTCTGTAAACTAAGGCCGCAGATTTTCCCTTGCAGGCAGACTGCCGTTTAGGGTTTAATTTTCTTTTCTTTTCATAAGCATCCGGTAAAATTTTTCCAGCTGCCTTGCGTCCATAAGTTTTGGAACAGGATACAGGGGATTGGCTTCTTTATCGGCATACCGTGCAAGGATCGGAATATCTTCTTCCTGAATTTCTTCTATTGTGTCCCCGATTCCCAGCCTGTGCTTCATCTCCTTGATTTGTTCGATAAAGGCCTGGGCAGCTTCTTTTTTGGAAACATCTTTTGGCACAATTCCCACATGATAAGCGAGTTTTGCCAGTTTATTCCGGGCTTTTTTTCCATAGGCTTCCAAAATAAAAGGCAGGATTACTGCATTGGCAAGTCCGTGGGGAGTATTGTATTTTCCGCCCAAGGAATGGGCAATGGCATGGACATAACCTACATAGGACTTGGTAAAGGCACAGCCTGCGTAAAATGCGGCTTTAAGCATATCCCGTCTGGGTTCAATCTGGGTTCCGTCCTGGTAAACCTTGTGTATATTGTCAAAAATCAATCTGATAGCCAACAGGGCATCCATTCTTGTATCATAGGTGGTTGAATTTCCGATATAAGCCTCCACAGCATGGGTAAGGGCATCCATGCCGGTAGTGGCGGTAATCTGTTTTGGCAGGCTCAATGTGATTTTAGGTTCCAGAACTGCGTATCGTGGAATGAGTGGAAAGTCGTTAATGGCATATTTATGCCGGGTTTTGGAATCGGTAATTACTGCTGCAAGGGTTGTCTCGCTTCCTGTTCCGGCAGTTGTAGGCACGGCAATAAGCAAGGGAAGCTTTTTCCTGACTTTGAGGATTCCTTTCATCTTCCGTAGACTTTTGTTGGGGCAGGCGACTTTTACACCCAGGCCTTTGGCACAGTCCATGCTGGAGCCGCCTCCAAAACCTATAATGGAGTCGCAGTTATTTGTCTTATACATAGCTAAGGCTTCTTCTATGTTGTCTGTTGTTGGGTTTGGAACAGTTTTGTCATAAACTGCAAGGGAAAAACCTTCTTTGACCAGGTTTTCTTCCAGCTCCCTTGTAAGCCCCAAATTCCTGATACCGGAATCCGTAATCAATAACACAGATGAAGAATTTTCTTTTTTCAAAACATTTGGTATATCTAAAATACCTTCAATTATGTCCGGTTTCCTGTAAGGTAGAAAGGGCAGGGCAATTTTAAAGACTCCCTGGAAAATTCGGCAGTAAAGTTGTTTTAAAATGAACATGACAGAATCCTGAAAAATAAAATTTATTTAAAATTAACCTTGTTTGACATTTTTGTCAATTATGTCATAATCTGTCAGGTTCCAAGCCAAATTCTTAACAATCATTTTGAAAAAATAAATTAAAAGACCATAATTTTGATTACCGGAAAAGACAAAATCCGGGTAAAATCAAGTGATTCAGCATTGAATGAAATTACGGGACTATAAAATACCGGAAATCTCTTTTAAGGATGGCAAAATCTTCCAACATATTTGTTTTATTTCTTTATCCGGTTGGATTCTGTCCGGAATCATTATAACGGAAATTCCTGCTGAAAAGGCACTTTTTATTCCGTTAGGGCTGTCTTCTATTGCAACGCAGTTTTCCGGGGCAGTGTTTATGGATTTGCAGGCAAGCCGGTAAATTTCCGGATCAGGCTTGGAATGAACAACCATATCACCGGTTGTAATTGTTTCAAAATAATCAATGACCTGCAGTTTTTTCAGCTGCCGGAATACGGGTTCTTTGCTTGTAGAAGAAGCGAGACATAACCGGTAACGGGGTTTTAAGTAATCAAGGCATTCCTTTGCGTGGGGCATTAATTTCAGGTTTCCTTCTTCTTCGGTTTTACGGATTTTTATCCTTACGCTGTTAAGGAATTCTTCCCCGTCAAAGTCTTTGCCGTAGTACTTTTTTAAAACGGAGATTGTGTCATTTCTGTTAAGTCCCCGGCACAGGTTCATGAGTCTGTTTATGTTTTCAAGCCTTCTTTCTTCCGCCAGGGATTCCCAAATTTTATCACAGACAGATTCAGAATCAAGAATAACTCCGTCCATGTCAAAAATTACCGCCTGTATTTTTTTCATGCCGTAATTATAAACGAACCCAAAAACCTTGTAAACATGGAAATATTAAACATGCTTTGTTCAATATTCGCATAAACTATAAAAAATTTCGCTGATTTTCTTTATGGCTTTCTGTGTAAAATCTTTTCCGAATTTGTGCCCGTTTCTTATATAAGCATAATAGCTACCTTGAATATGGTAGCTGAGAAGAATATTAAAGTACGGGTCTTCCTTTTTTTGTGGAAGAAGGCTATAGACAAAAGTCTTAATTTCTTTTTCTATCGCTGTAGGCAGTACAGAAAGCTGGCTTCCGGAAAAAAGAACAGAAATATTTTCTTCCTGCTGGTAAAAAGCTTCCAGTAATTTTTTTGTAAATTCCACATAGTTGCTGTAGATTTTTTCGGGGTTCGGGATTGAATCCAGAATAGAAGTTATTACCTCTTTTTGCAGGGTTTCTGACAAATCATATATATTGCTGTAATGAAGGTAAAAAGTTGCCTTGCTGATTTCGGCCTTTTCACAGATTTCTTTTACCTTAATCCGTTCAATATTTTTTTCTTTTCTGAGTTCAAAAAAAGCGTTTTTAATATTTCTTAATGTTTTCTTTTCTCTTAAATCCATTTTAATAGTCTTTATTTACAAATCGTCTGATATTTCACTTGATTCTGGTATTAACGTTTGATTTTTTCAAGTTATATGATATTCTTATATCAATTAATAGACTTTAGTCAATTATTTTGGAGGAAGTATGGATTTTGATAAATTCTACCGTGGTTTTGAATACAAGGCTTATGAATTTTTAGGAGCACATCTTCAGGGAGATGGAACTGTTTTCCGGGTGTACGCTCCTGCAGCTTCTTCCGTAAAACTTTTGATAAAAGGTGAAAGTATGGACATGGGCCGTATTTGGAACGGCCAGTTTTGGGAGCTTTATGTTCCCGGGGTTTATGCCGGAGAAAGATATATGTTTGGGATTAACGGTTCAGACGGTATTTATACGGAACGCTGTGACCCTTACGGTTTTCAAGTGGAGGTAAGACCTGCCCATAAATCCATTGTGTGTAATACGGGATTGTACGAATTTAAAGACCAGGATTGGATGAATTCAAGAAAGAATTCCGGCCCGATGAATATTTATGAAATGCACCTTGGCTCATGGAAAGGGGGCTGGCAGGGGTACAGGAATATTGCCGGGGAACTTGTGGCCTACCTTAAAGAAACCGGTTATAACTATGTGGAATTCCTTCCTCTTGCGGAACATCCTTTGGATGAAAGCTGGGGATACCAGACAACAGGTTATTTTTCCCCAACAAGCCGTTACGGGTCTCCGGAAGATTTAATGTATCTCATAGACACATTGCATCAAAACGGAATAGGTGCAATTTTGGATTTTGTTCCGGTTCATTTTGCCGTAGATGATTATGGTCTCAAAAAGTTTGATGGTTCTTTCCTTTTCGAGTACCCCTCTTCTGATGTAGGTTTCAGTGAATGGGGGAGCTGCAACTTTATGCACTCTAGGCCTGAGGTCCGGTGTTTTCTCGGTTCCGCCGCGGATTATTGGCTTTCAAAATTCCATTTTGACGGTTTGAGAATGGACGCAATAAGCCGGATGATTTACTGGCAGGGTGATGAAAAAAGAGGGGTAAACGGAAATGCCGTAGATTTCCTTAAAAATCTTAATGCTTATCTCAAAGAAACTTATCCGGGTATTGTATTGGTTGCTGAAGATTCCACCGACTACCGTGGGACAACTTCTTCCCTCGGTTTTGACTACAAATGGGACATGGGGTGGATGCATGATACATTGGACTTTTTTTCTATGCCATTTGACAAGCGCACAGAAGCCAGGGGGAAGATACCATTTTCCATGGTTTATTTTAGAAATGAAAAATATCTTTTAGCTCTTTCCCATGATGAAAATGTCCACGGTAAAGGCACAATAATCGGAAAGATATTCGGTTCTGATTCTGAAAAAATGGCACAGGGGAGGGTCTTATATCTTTATATGATGACCCATCCCGGGGCAAAATTGAATTTCATGGGGTCTGAACTTGCACAAAAAAATGAATGGAATGAAAAAAAAGATTTAAACTGGAGTCTTCTTGATAATCCGGAAAACAAAGCTTTTTGGGATTTTATAAGGGATTTAAACGCTTTGTATCTTTCAAATCCTGCTTTGTGGCAGAAAGATTATTCAGAAGATGGTTTTTCCTGGATTGATACTTCTTCAACTAATCCACTGGTTTACGGATATAAACGGACGAATGGAATTGATTCGTATTCTGTGTATATAAATCTTGGAAAGGAGGCTGTTAGAATACAGCCGGATAGTCCGGAATTTCAAGTTGTTTTATCTTCAGGTTGGAAAAAATATGGTGGAAATGAAGAAGAAAAATCTGGTAATGGTGACTGTTTAGTCCTTCAGCCGTTGTCTGGTTTCATTCTTAAAGATTAAATTTATGATTAATCTCCTTATGGACGGGAATGTTGTGTCCTCAGTCTGCGTGAATTAATTTACATAACGAATTTTAATTTTCATGATTATTACATATTTACATTTTTAGTAATTTTGTTAATATAAGAATAAGTTCGGCAATAAGTCCTCATATCAATAATATCTGTATTTGGAGATAATCATGAAGTTACAGGTGAAATTAGGCTTGTATATAATGCTTGTGGCCTTTATTCCTTACGCCCTTGGGGTATCTTTTTTGTTTTTCAGCGTCGAAAAAAGAATGAAAAATACAAATATTGTCCTGGCTGAAAAATATAATGGCGGGATTGCCTCTGGTTTAAGTGGATATCTTGATAAATTGAGAATAACTTCTGAAGTATTAGCCAAGTTTCCGGCTGTAAGAGAAAAAGACTGGCTGGGTATTAAAGATGGCTTAATAAAAATTCATGAGTCTAATAGAGATATTACTGGATTTGTAGTTGGCAACAAAGATGGTACCTTCTGGTACTCTCATGTAGAGGGAAACAAATATCAGGGGGGATTGGTGACAGTTGATGATTCTGATCCTCTTGCAAGACCCAGAACCTTAACAAATACTCCTTATTTTGCCGAAATGGTTTCAAATAATAAAGACAATAAGGAAATGACGGTAGTATCTGAGCTTTATAAAGAGGCTGCCAGCGGGGAAAAAACACTTTCCGTGTCTTCTACAATTATGAGTGAGGACGGATTGGTTGACGGTGTTGTGTCGTGTTATGTAGAGGGCGGAGATTTAGTAAAGGCTTATAATTCCGTTGTATATGATTTTGAAGATCTTTTTGGAAAAGAGAGCTATATCATCGTGACTTCCGGTGCAGACCAGATTATTACCCAATATGAATACGATGCAGAAATAGGCAAATATGTAGACCTTGCACTGAATGAAAAAGAAACTGTGTATCTTTCTTCTTTGGATCCCGATATCAAAGCCATGATTTCAGTGTTATCCGCAGAAGAGGGTGGCAACGCTGCCAGAATTGATAAAATTAACGGTGAAGAATTCTATGTTTCCAGAAACCAGATTCCGGACAGTCCCTATGCCGTGAATATGTTTGTTCCAACTTCGTATTTATTCCGTTCGGTTGGGTTTATAAGGACAACTCTTATAACCATCGGATTCATCATTGATGCAATAATTATAATTGCGGCTTATCTGATAGGAAAAAATATTTCAAAACCGGTTAAGGAAACAGCCGGAACCCTTCATGATATTTCTGAAGGGGAGGGTGATTTAACGGTGCGTTTCTCCGTCTCAGGAAAAGATGAAATTTCTGATATGAGAAAGTTTTTTAACCACTTTATGGATTCTTTGCACGGAATGATTAGCAAGATAAAAGTTGAATCGGAAAAAATGGCCGGATTATCCAAAGAACTGAATGTAAGGACATCTGGAATTAATGAAGAAATAACCAATATTTCCGGCAGTGTTTCGGATTTGAATTTTACTGCCGAAGAACAAAGTGCTTCTGTAACGGAAACAGCTTCTACCGTAGAACAAATCGCCAAAAATATTGAAAGTTTGACAAACCAGATAGAAAATCAGTCAGCGGTTGTTACTGAATCTTCGGCTGCAATAGAACAGATGGTTTCAAACATAAATTCAATTTCCGGGAATTTGGACAAGGCTTCAAACGAATTTCAGAATTTAAAGACTTCTTCTTTAAGCGGGAAATTAAGTATCCAGAATGTTCTTGATTTGGTAAACAATGTTTCAGGACAGTCCGAAAACCTTTTGGAAACTAATGAGGTTATAAATTCTATAGCGAGTCAGACAAACCTGCTTGCCATGAATGCTGCTATTGAGGCAGCTCATGCCGGTGAGGCAGGAAAGGGTTTCTCTGTAGTTGCTGATGAGATAAGAAAACTTGCCGAAGACTCGGCCGCACAGTCAAAAATTATCGCTGATGAGCTGGAAAGTATTGTTTCTGATATTAAGTCGATAGTAGATGCCACGTCCCAGGCAGAGGGGGCTTTTGACAATGTTGTTTCCAGAGTGAATGGTTCAACAAGTCTTATTGAACAAATTTCACTTGCTATGCGGGAGCAGGCAGAAGGAAGTAAACAGGTTCTGGAAGCCTTGGAAAACATGCAGAAAATAACAGTAGAAATCCGTGACGGTTCAACGGAAATGAATCAAGGAACAGAGACTATCATTAAAGAGATGTCTCGGTTGGCTGAAATAGCCCAAAAGGTTCAGAATAGTTCACGGGATATTGCAAATGCAGTGGAGCAAATCAGTTCGTCAATATCAGGTATTTCAGATGATTCAAAATTGACGGAGAAATCAGTAGGAGATTTGCAGACTTTGGCAGGCAAATTCAAATTATAGCTTTTAAGGCATTGATGCAGGATATATTCTGCATCGGCCTTTATTTCATTTTCTTGAATTCCCGTAATATCATGTAAGATGTAAGACAGAAAGCCAAAAAATCTGCACAGGGGGAGGCAAATGGAATTGCTTTTAAACCCCAAATTGCAGAAAATATTATAACGAAAGGTATAAGCAGGATTACCTGCCGGGTGAGACTCAAAGCAATGCCCTTTACCGGTTTTCCTATTGCTGAAAAAAAATTGGCAGAAATAAGTTGAATACCATTTACTGGTGTCATTAAAAGGAATACTCTCAAAAAATAAGTTGCGAATTCAAAATATAGCGGGTCTCCATCCCCAAAAAAACTTATTATTGTTTCAGGGAAAAGTTGGAAAAAACTAAAAGCCAAAATAGATATCACAAGATTACATAATATTGCAGTTTTAAAAGTCTTTCTAACTCTGTCAAATTGCTTTGCTCCGTAATTAAACCCGATTATCGGTTGGGCTCCTTGTGAAATACCGATTATTACAGCTAATAGAATTGCATTGGTTTTTATGATAATGCCACTGGATGCCAAAGGTATTTCACTTCCATAAATTGACTTGGCCCCATAATAAGAAAGGCTGTTGTTAAGTACAATTTGAACAAGGGTTAGTGCCACTTGATTCAGACTGTTGCTCATTCCGAAAGAAACAATTTTTTTTATAACAGATAATTTTAAAATAAAGTCGTTCTTTTTTAGCTTAATCTGTTTAAAATTTCTGATGTAATTTATGGCAATAATAAAAGAGATAACCTGGCTTATAACAGTTGCCAGGGCTGCTCCGGCAACACCCATTTTAAAGACAAAGATAAAAACCGGATCAAGAACCGTATTTATAACAGCCCCGGTCATCATGCAAATCATTGCAAAATTCGGGGTCCCGTCTGCCCTGGAAATATGGCTCATTCCTGTTATTACAATCATCAAGGGCATACCAAAGGCCGTGATTCTTGTGTAGGTTTCGCTGTAAGGCAGGACTTCCGGGGTTCCTCCAAATAAAACCAGAAGAGGCTTGCAAAAAAGCTGTATTATTACAAAATAGGTAATTCCGGAGATTATCATTAGAGAAAAGGCATTTCCTACGGTTTTTGTCGCATTGTTTTTGTTTCCGGCTCCCAGCTCCAAAGAAAACCGGGTTGCCGTTCCAACCCCGATTAAAAGAGATATTGAAAGACAAATCGTATTGAGCGGGAAAGAAACATTTGTAGCGGCATTTCCCAAATATCCTACCCCCTGGCCTATAAAAATTTGGTCTACCAGGTTATAGAGGGAATTTACCAGCATGGAAATAATGCTGGGAACAGCATATTTAGTGAGAAGACGGGTTATTTTTTCGTATCCTAGAGGATTTTGTTCTGATGTTTTTACAACAGATAAAGACATAGGAAACCTTCTTTAATTAATTATTTATAATCTGCACTTTTATAACAAAGTTAGCATTTTTTTTATTTTTATACCATTGCAGGATTCTGATTAATCTAAATGTTTCGGTTTTTCACCATCTAGATCGGGATAAATTGAATTTTTACTTAACCAAAAAATAAAGGATGCTGATTTTAGGAATCTCTTCCGGTTTTATAGGGAAAAATGTTTTTATCTGTTTGGGTTTCTTTTATTTGATTTATGTTTTTACCCTTTTTAAGTAGAAAGCCTATGGAAAAAATCCGGTATATCAGCCTGATATCCTGTTTAAGAATGTGCCTTTCTTTTAAAAGTTTATTCATAGGGAAGAGACAAATGGCTTGCAGAAAAAAAGGAAAAATTTGATACTCCATATGTATGGTAAAAAATTATTGGAATAAAAACCGGTATTTATCACCAAAAACCTTATTCTGAAAGTGTAATTTCATTTTGGACAGAAAAATATTTAAACCGGGAGAATGGAATGAAAAATGAAATTTTCAGCTTTGAAAAAATACCACAATCCAAATTGATAAATTATTCTTATTCACTTGTGAATCTTTCAGCCTCAATAGAAAAATATTGTACAGGAGAAAGCAATCATACCGGGCTTTCTGCTTTAGAGCCTGTTTTAAAAAAAGAATATAAAAATATCATTCTCCTGCTTTTTGACGGAATGGGAATGAATGTTCTGGAAAAATTTTTATCTCCGGAAAGTTTTATCAGAAAAAATCTTTTATGTCCTATTCACTCAGTATTTCCTCCTACAACGACAGCAGCAACAACAACGGTTATGACGGGCTTAACTCCGGGAGAACATTGCTGGCTGGGATGGACTATGTTTTTCCCCCAGCTGAAACTAAATCAAAATGTGGCACTTTTTCCTAATTTAATACAGGATACAAGGGAAAAAGCCGGGGATTTTCATGTGGCAGAAAAATTTCTTCCGGTAATGACTCTACGGGATAAAATAAACAAAACACAGGATTGGAACTGCGATTTTGTTTCTGCCTTTGGCAATAAAAAAGTACATTCTCAAAAAGAAATGTTTGAGAAAATCCTGAAAGTTTGTGAGTCAACTGGCAAAAAGAGAAATTTTATTTACGGCTACCAGACTCATCCGGATAATTTAATGCACATTACAGGAACATATAGTTTTGCCGCAAAATTTTCTGTTTTGGGAATTAACAGGGCTTTGCAAAAGTTTTGCAAAAAGCTTTATGAAAACCCGGAAACCAGAAATACCCTTGTTTTATTTACTGCCGACCATGGCCATACTCCGGTTGAAAATATAACACTTTCTGATTTTCCGGAATTTACAGAAACCCTTATACGGCCTGCTTCCATAGAACCCAGGGCCTGCAACTTTTTTGTAAAAAATGAAAGAAAAAAAGAATTTGAAGAGAAATTCCAGCAGCTTTTTAACAAAAACGGGGATTTTTTACTGCTTTCCAAGGAAGAAGTTCTTTCTTCCGGAATTTTTGGTAGTACAGATGAAGAAAAGGAGTATCATTTTGATTTTTATCTTGGGGATTTTCTTGCCATCGCCCTGGGGAATAAAGCTTTGGTAAACAGCTGTGCTTCACACCATTTTAAAAGTCATCACGGAGGCCTGACCCGGGAAGAAATGATGGTTCCCTTGGGGATTGTAGATGTTGAAAAGTTAAGGAAATAACAAGAAAAATACTGCTAATTGTTTTGTTTTTATTTGGCAGGCTTTTTTTATCAGTTGAAGCCCCGGTATTTTAACAGTATAATTCGTTTATGGAACGCAGAGATAAACATAATTATTACCTGGATTTGGCTGAAGTTGTTTCCCAAAGGGGAACCTGTTTAAGAAAAAAATACGGAGCTGTTATTGTAAAGAACGACGAAGTAATTTCCACGGGATATGTAGGGGCGCCCCGGGGCAGGAAAAACTGTTCTGATTTGGGGTTTTGTTTAAGGGAAAAGCTGAAAATTCCCCGGGGCGAGAGGTATGAGCTATGCCGCAGTGTTCACGCCGAGGCAAATGCAATAATCAGTGCTTCCAGAAACGAATTGATAGGTTCTTCCCTTTACCTTACAGGCATAGAAGTTTCCACCGGGAAATATGTGGAAAATAGCAGCTGCTGTTCTATGTGTAAAAGAATGGTAATCAACGCCGGAATTGAAAAGGTTTTTGTCCGGGATACCAAAGATTCTTTCAGGGAAATTCCTGTTTCAAAATGGATAGAAGAAGACGAATCCCTTGAAGGGACTTTCGGTTATTAACAGGTAGTTAAATATTTTATACCCGAAAGTTTTACGTTATTAAAAAAATTGATTTAAAAAAATTAATACTTTGGTTTTAAAGGATTTTTTTTATGATCAGGCTTTTGGCAGCAATTTTTATAAAGGACAGGACAAATTATAAAAACAAAGATGTCCGGACTAAGTACGGGATTTTATGTGGTGGTTTCGGGATTTTTCTTAATATAGTCCTGTGTACAGGGAAAATCATCGCCGGAATTCTTTCGGCTTCAATTGCATTAACGGCAGATGCCCTTAACAATCTTTCCGATGCAGCATCCTCTCTGGTAATGTTGGTTGGTTTTAAAATGGCAGAAAAAAAAGCCGATAAAGAGCATCCCTTTGGCCACGGTAGGATTGAATATGTTTCCGGTCTGGTGGTTTCATTTCTGATTCTTCTTATGGGAGTTGAACTTGGAATTTCTTCTGTAAAGGCAATTTTATCCCCTGGAGAGGTAGATTATTCCCTCCTTTCCCTGGTTGTTATTATTATTTCGATTTTAATTAAATTTTATATGTTTATTTACAATAAGTCCATAGGAAAGAAGATTGCCTCTCCTGCAATGACAGCGACTGCATTGGACAGCCTGGGAGATGTGGTGGCTACATCTGTGGTTCTTATTTCTTTTGGGGTTTCAAGGGTTTGGAATGTGAATGTAGATGGTTACGCAGGTCTTTTGGTAGCTGTTTTTATCCTAAAATCCGGAATTGATGCTGCAAAAGAAACAATAAGTCCTCTTTTAGGGAATCCACCTTCAGAAGAGTTGGTAAGGGAGATAGAAAAAATTGTTATGGACCATGAGCCTATAATCGGTATTCATGATTTGGTTGTTCATGATTATGGCCCCGGACGAATGATGCTTTCTCTTCATGCAGAAATACCTTCAGACGAAGATTTATTTTATGTTCATGATGTTATCGATAATGTGGAATTTGAGCTTGCAAAGAAATTGAACTGTGAGGCTGTAATACATATGGATCCGATTGATACAAAAAATGAAAAACTATCGGAACTGAAAAAAATGGTTTTGCAGGTGGCAAGAAACATAAACAAAGACATAACAATACACGATTTCCGGCTTGTTCCCGGAAAGACTCATACAAATATGATTTTTGATGCAGTTATTCCCTATGAAAAAGATCTTAATGATGAAGATGTGAAGAAAAGGATAATAGAAGGTGTTCATGAAATAGAAAGCTCTTATCATTGTGTGGTAAATATAGACCATAAGTATCATGATTCGGAGCCACAGGAGAAAAAATAAGGAAAAATTTATGATAAAACTCGAAAAAACCGCTGTAATGAATTTCGAAAATGCAATAAGGGGTGCCAGAAATCCGTTGGAAAGTTGGGACAGAATTGACAGTTATGTTAGTCAGGATGGGAAATTCATTCTTGGTTCAAATGATTTGGAATTGGGGAGAAGACTTTGCCGGGCAGGTTCGGACCACAGAAAATTTGTGAGGCAGATTTTCGTTTCTGTGGATATTACTGCCCCAATTTACTGGTGGAAGGAATTTGATACATATAAAGTGGGAACCGTAGCAAATTCCACAAGCACGATGCATAAAATACATTCCAAACCATTTTCAAAGTCTGATTTCAGTTATGATAAAATGGTTCCTGAGGCTGAAAAATCCCTTGAAAAGGTTATAGAGGTATTGGAATCCTTGAGACAGGAGTTTATAAAAGATAAGGTGGAAAACAAGGCTTTCTGGTACAGTATGATTCAGCTTCTTCCGGAGTCTTACAACCAAAAGCGTACTGTGACCCTGAATTATGAAAATGCAATAGGAATGTATAATTCAAGAAAGGGTCACAAGCTGGAAGAATGGCATCATTTTTGTGATTGGATTTTAGAACTTCCATATTTTAAAACTTTATTTTTTGATTAATATACAGAAGTTTTCTTTTTTTCCTGTAAGGTTTTTAAATGGATGGCACTCAATTATAAGAATTTTCACAGGATATATGCTTAAAATATGCAGATTATCAGGCAAACTGTAATTTTTTGGTTATAATATTTTTATGGCAGTAAAGAAAAAAAATCCGGTATATGTTTGCAGGGAATGCGGTAATTCCCAGCCTAAGTGGCTTGGGCGCTGCCCGGAGTGTGGCCAGTGGAATTCTTTTGAAGAAAAGGCTGCCTCTGCGGAAAAGGCGGAAACAGTTTCCGGTTATAAAAAGATTTCAATTCCTCCCCAGTCTTTGGAAGAAGTAAATCCCATGGGGAATAACAGGCTTTTAACCGGAATAGAGGAATTTGACCGGGTTCTTGGTGGCGGGGCAATGAAAGGTTCCGCAGTTTTAATCGGAGGGGAGCCGGGAATAGGAAAGTCCACCCTGCTCTTGCAGGCGGCTGATTCGATAAAAGAATCCGGTGTGATTCTTTATGTTTCTTCCGAAGAATCTCCCGGACAGATAAAAATGCGTTCCGAGCGGCTTGGTATTTCCGGGCAAAAGATAAAGGTTTTTTCCACAAATTGTCTGGAAGAAGTTGAAACAGTCCTTAATTCCATAAATCCCCTTTGTGTAATTATAGATTCTGTCCAGACTATGTTTTCTTCAGAGTTTTCTTCTGTTCCGGGATCTGTGAACCAGCTTAAATACTGCACTAATGAACTGGTTTCATGGGTAAAGGAAAGGCAGTCTGTGTTGTTTCTGGTTGCCCATGTTACAAAAGAAGGAGTAATTGCTGGTCCCAAGGCTTTGGAACATCTGGTGGATACTGTAATTACATTTGAGAAAAATGATGAAGATGTACGGTTCCTCAGATCTCAAAAAAACCGTTTTGGTTCTATTGATGAACTTGGGATTTTTTCCATGAACGAAAAAGGACTGACCCCGGTAGGTGACCCCTCCGGGCTCTTTATGGTGAGGCGTGGGGAATCCATTCCTCCGGGAATTGCAGTTGTTCCTGTTTTTGAAGGAAGCCGGGTATTCCTTGTGGAAATCCAGGCATTGACAGTGACAGCTAAAACCGGAATCTCCAGGGTTTTTTCTGATAAGATTGATTCTGCTAGAGTTAACCGGGTGGCGGCAGTCCTGGAAAAAAGAATTGGCCTTAAATTATCAGACCAGGATATTTATGTAAATGTTGCCGGAGGTATAAGGTTAAGAGAGCCGGCTGTAGATTTGGCCTTGGCTGCAGCCCTATATTCTGCAAGGGCTGACAAATCTTTGCACCCGGATTCAGCTTATGCAGGAGAACTTTCTCTTTCAGGAGAAATACGGCCTGTTCCAAAAATCCAGCAGAGGATTAAAACAGCGGCAGCCCTTGGATTTACAAAGTTTTTCTGTCCAAAAGAATCTGCTCAAGGAAAAGATTATCCAGGGGAAAACCTGTTTTGTGTTCCGGACATAAAAAGTGCATTTATGCTTTTTTAGATAAAGCTATCAATGTTTCCCTGTCCAGTTTTTCCCGGTCTTTAAGCATTTCATAAGGTATTTGAAAGGCTTTTTCGAGGTTCTCTTTTGAAAGGATTTCTTTTGTTTCTCCCCAAATAATTTCCTGTTTTGGAAGAAACAGTATGGTTTTTTCAAAGTATTTCTTTGAAAGGGCTATTTCATGAAGTGATATGAAGATTGTTTTGTTAAAGTTTTTTGTATAATTTTTCAGGAAAGAAAGGATTTCTTCCTTTTGGTGCTCCTCCAGGGCAAAGACCGGTTCGTCCATGAGGGTAATTTCAGAGCCGTACAAAAGACTGAATGCAATAATAACCCTTTGCATCTCTCCTTTTGACAGGGCAGAAAGTTTTTTCTTCATAAGACCCTGTAATTCCAGAACTTTGCAAATATCGTTGTAAAAGCTTTGATTTTTTTGTTCCGGTGTTAAATTTCCGTTTTGAAAAATATATTCAAGGAGGGTTTCAGCTTCATCGTCACTTTCAAATTCCATATTCTGGTAAACAAAGGAACAAAGGAGGTTCCTTTCCTCTTCTGATTCAATATCCTTTGTATTTATGTTTTTTATAAAAATGTTCCCGTTTTGTGGTAAAAGCCTTCCTCCTGCCAACAGTAAAAAGGTTGTTTTTCCAACTCCGTTTGGGCCTGTAAGATTTACAAAGCCCCCCGGACAGGAAAAATCCAGATTTTTAAAAATTACAGGTTGGTTATCCTGGTATCCAAAGGTAACATTTTCAAATTTTATAATTTCAGAATCCATTTATCACTCCGTATCTAATTCTAAGATATATTTTTTTTTTGAGCAATAAAAGATTTTTCTGATATATCACTTAAACTCAAATATGTTAAAAATATAATAAAAATTAAATCTTTACAATTCGTGAATTTCTGCCGATAATTTAATATGCAGTGTATTGTCTAAAGGGGGTTCCATGCGAATTATAAGAACCGGATTGACTTTGTTCTTTCTTCTTGTTTTTATTTCTAATTCTTTTTCCGCCGGTAAAAGGGATTTTACTCAAATTGAATCTGAGACTTTGGACAGTTGGAGCGAAGAAGTCGATTTAACCGGGAAGAAAACCGGCAAATATAACATATATGTTACTGCAGAGGACTTGGGGCATAATGTCTCTATTGCCGGGCCTTACAATATAGTAATAGACCCGGATTCCGATTTACCTGTGTCAATGATAACAAACCCGGTGGAAGAGATGCGGGTTCAGGGTAATCTGAATATTGTGGGTATTTGTGTTGATGATGATGCTGTCGGTTCCGTAATGGTTCAGATTGACGAAGAAGAGCCGGTTTTGGCCCAGGGAACAGATTTTTGGTCTTTCTACCTGGATACGACTCAGATGGAGGAAGGTAAACATACCATCAAGGTTTATGGTATAGATATAAACGGTGTACAGGGCATTGCTGACGAAGTTGTGTGGCACCTTGACAGAAGGCTTCCGGAAACCCGGCTTAAAAGCCACGAAGAAGGAGTCTTGGTTTCGGGAAAAGTAAAATTTTCGGCAGAAGTCTTTGACGGTAACGGGATAGAAACGGTTCTTTATTCCATTGACGGGGAGGAATCCTATTCCGAAGTGTCAATAAAATATAATAAGCAGGAAGATTTATACAACTTTTCTTTTCCGGTGGATACGAGAAAATTGGATGACGGTCCCCATGTTTGTTGGATTAAGGCTTTGGATAAGCAGGGAAGTATAGGTTTCTATACTTTTCTGTTCTTTGTTGATAATACGCCTCCTTTAGTAGAAATTACTTCTCCGGTTTTGGAGGAAAGTGTAAACGGGATTTTTACGGTTACAGGATCGGCCTATGATGAAATAGGTTTAAAATCCCTTTCATGGAAAATGGGAGGGGAGACCGGTTCTATAGAGATAATAAAGGGAAACCCCTGGTGGTCAAAGACCTTTGATTACAGGAATTTTTCCGGAAAGTCTGCTGATTTTCAAATTATTGCAGAGGATACGGTCGGGAATATTGTTACCGTAAAGCAAAAAATAAACATCGATAATGTTGCGGATAAACCGGTTCTGACTATTAACAATCCTGTTCAGAACGAAAATATTTTCTCTTCTTTTGTGTATTGTTCCGGTTCTGTAACCGATGATGATGATCCCGGAGAAATCCACTGGAGTCTTGATGGTGGTGAAACGCAGATTCTGCCTACAAATGGGGTTTTTGATTTTAAAATCGAATCCCTTTCACCCGGGTCCCACAGTCTGAATATTACTCCCTACGATGTAAACGGTGTTTCAGGAGATTCAAAACAGGTTTCTTTTGTTTATGCCGGTGAAAATCCATCCTGCACATTTAAAACTGTTTCTTATATGGAGGCAGGAGAGAGAAAAACCCTGCCTTATTATCCCGGAATAGAAATTCATCCTGAAAAAAATGGTTCGATTTATGTTGAAATTTCCACAGGTGGAAAATTTATCTCCGGTTCTTATACTTACGGGAATTCTTCCCCGGTAAATATTAATTTATCAGGAAATGGTTTTGAAATCCCTGTTCCAAAAGATACCGCATACGGAGCTGTTCCGGTTACAGTTGACTTGGAAGACAATTTTGGAAGAAAAATATCTTCCCGCGGAATGGTATATATTACAAACCTTTCAAAAACCAGGAATCTCGGGAATTTTGAGTCTTTGAAAAAAGAAGTGGATGTTTTCCTTTCGGACGCCGGGCTATCGGATTCTGTTTTTAAGGAAGTTCCTGAGTCCCCGGACGGAAAGCGTAAGGCTTACACCGTAGAGGCTTCTGCTGCATTTGGGGATTTGTTGTCAGGAGGCTCCTTTATTCCGGAAATGGAAATCATTCTTCCCGCCGGGAATGGTCTCAAGGACGATGAAATAAAAGTCAATATAGAAACCAATACTCCTGTATCAAATGTATTTTATTCTTTCGATGAAACATTGTCTAAAAAGGCCGGATTAAAGAAAATTTCTGAAACCAGTTTTGAAGCCCAGATACCTCTTTCCTCTGCAATGGACAGCGAGATAACAAAGCTTCTGGTAAAAGTTGAATTAAAAACCGGGGATTTTTTGGGGCTGGGTTCCGTGTTTTCCGTATTGAAGCCGAACCCCGCTGCCGGTATTAATGACGAGTCTGGTTTTGTTTGGGTAGATCCTGTCCCTGTGGACGGACGGATTATTACAGGTCCCGGAACTCCTGTTTACGGTTTTTTCCTGCCTGAGACGGACAAGGCTCTTTCTTCTGTGGATTTTAAAAACGGAAGAAGAGGAGGCAGTGATTATACTTTGACGATGGAAGGAAACGGGATTATTTTAACTTTCAATAAAGAAGGTGTTTTTGATCCGGGAATAATTGTTGCTGCCGATAACTCCGGTAAAACCTGGGAAGGGGAACGGGTTTCTTTCGTTTCTGATTCTTTTCCCCCTGAAATAGATATTGTTTCCCCGGCAGCTTCTCTTTGGGTAAAAGATTCTGTTTCTTTGGCAGGTTCTGTATCTGATTCTACGGAGATTGTTTCCGTTCAATATTCCCTGGATAACAAGGCTTCTTGGACGGATTTTGCCGGTACTCAGGGAAAAGGTTTTTACAGCTTTGAGACAAACCTGGATATTAGCGGCCTTCCGGACGGATTGGTTCAGATTTTTGTAAAGGCTGTGGATTCTACAGGGAAAGAGTCTGTTAGGGGAGTTGTTGTCCACAAAGATACTGTTCCTCCGGAACCTGTAATTCTTGTTCCTGCTCCGGAATCTGTGATAAATGGGGAAAATACTATGGTTCTCCGGTTGGAGGATGCTGGTATTATCCAGTCCGGGGAATTCAGGACTCCGGGGGCGGATGGAAAGCTTGGGGATTGGACACCTTTTGATACCACTACCTATACCCAAATTCAGATTGGAACCCCTGAATACCCGGTTTCAGAAAAGATGGAGATCAGGCTCCGGGATTTTGCCGGTAACGAAACCTTGGTTAATGAATGGCCTTTTAAGGTTGATGCCCAGGCAGATCTGCCTGTGACGGAAATACACATACCTTCTGAAAATGAAGTTGTGAGAAATGACTTTGTGGTTTCAGGAGTTGTTTATGATGATGACGGAGTATCAAAGGTCTGGTACAAAATAGATGATTCCCCGTATCTTGAGCTTGAATCTTCTACAGGTTTTTCCATTCCGATTCCCTTAAGCTCCCTAACGGATAACGAACACACCATATCTGTTTATGGTGAAGATATTTACGGTGTAAAAGGTGAACCGGTAGTAAGGACTTTCCGGGTATCTTTGGAGGAGCCAAAGGCCGCAGTTAATACTCCAAGCTTTGATGAAACAAAACAAGGGATAGTGGATATAACAGGTGTTGCTTCGGACAAAAACGGTATTTCCCGGGTTCAGATATCGTTGGATAACGGGAATACATTTAATGATGCCTTAGGTCAGGAAAACTGGATTTATTCATTTGATTCAAATATTCTCCAGGATGGAACTCATGTCGTTTTTGTTAAGGTTTGGGATAACTATGAAACACAGGCTATGTATTCCAGCCTTATAAATATTGACAATACTGCACCGGAGATTTATGTAAATCTTCCTGTTGATGCAACAAAAACTTCCGGGAATCTGTTTCTTTCCGGGAATGTATATGACAATATTAATTTGCAAAATGTTTATGTAAGAATCAGAAGCCTTTCGGACAGCAGAACAGCCATTCCTTCTTCTTTAGCCCGTATTGAGCTTGAAAAAAATATAATCATGAATAAGGTGGTGGATATTTCTTCTCTTCCAGATGGTTATTACAACATTGAATTTGTTGCAGAAGATTCTGCCGGGAATGTGGCGAGGGCATCAAGAAATATTACCCTGGATAAAACACCCGTAGAGGAAAAGATAGTTCAGCTTTATCCTCTTAACGGGGAACATGTAAATGGATTCTTCAATATTTACGGACGGGTTTTCAGTAAGGGTTCTATTGATAATGTGTCTGTTATTGTTGACGGGGAAATGTTAGGTTCCGCAGAAATTACGGAATCCGGATATTTCAGATACCAGGTTAATCCAGAGATTTTGGGATCCGGAGAGCACACTATTATTTTGCAGGGAACAGATGAAACCGGAAAAACTTTAAAATCTGATGAAAATTATCTGATTTATTCTGCACCCGGCCCTTGGGTTACGATTGATAACCTGGTTATGGGGGATTTTGCTGCAGAAAGACCTTGGATTGAAGGGCTCGCCGGTTATGTTTTAACTGAATCTGATGTTATCGCCCTCCGGGACAAAAAAACTCCCAGATTGGAAAAAAAGGCCTTGGCAGAAAAAGCCGTGGATTATGTGGATGTAAGTTTTGACAATGGAAAAACCTTTGTAAGGGCAGAAGCCGGAAAAAAATGGCGTTACAGGCTCGAAACACAGGATATGGCTCCGGGGCTTCATTTTATGATAGTAAGGGCTGTAATGCGGAACGGTGAACAGGCCGTGACAAAAACTATTGTACAGATAGATAAGACACCACCGGTAATCAAACTTCTTTCTCCAATGGAAGGTGATTTATTCAATTCAAGTCTGGAATTTTCAGGGCTTTCTTCCGATGATATAGCATTGAAATCGGTAACGATGTCACTGCGTTCCGGAGACAAAGCATCCTATGAGGTTCCGGGGTTCATTCAAGGGCTGTATTTTGACACCCATTTCTGGGGTGCGAGTCTTTATGATGTTGGTATAGGGCTTACATTCTTTGACGATAATGTTAAACTGCAAGTACAATATGGACAGTTTACCGAGGAACAGAGAAGAATCTTTGTTCAGGATTCTCCCAGATACGGTGGCCATGTAATCGGGGCAAAGCTTTTGGCCAATGTTGCTACGGTTCCTTTCAGTTATTTTTTCGGACCGGATTGGGATTGGTTGTCCGGTGCTGTGACACTTGGGGCGAATTTCTCTGTATTTACCCAGACCCAGAGGGGGGTTCCCCAGATGTTGTCGGCCGTTGTGGCCCAGCTGGAGTTCCCCAGGGTTACTTTTGAAAACAGGAAAATGTTCAGGACCGTTTCTTTCTATACGGAAGGCCAGTTGTGGTTTATTCCTTCGGATGTAAGCGGGGGCAGTCAAAAAGAAAAAACAATGCTTCCTCATATTTCCTGCGGATTGCGTTTGAACTTATTCTAAGATTGGGTGTTAAGGGGACTTTATGAAAAAAAATATAATTAGACTGGTTTTTCTTCTTATAGCTACAGTCTCTATTTGGGGACAGACTCAGAATCTTTCGTCGATTTATAGGAAACTGGATGTCCTGGTTGCCAATAACGACATTGCGGGAGTTGATACAGTCCTGGCGGTTAATAAGGATTCGGAGAGTATTTCTGCAATAGAAAACTATCTGACAACCAAATGTAAAAACCTTGTTTTTGACGGAAACATCGAAAAAGCAGAATCCTTGGCTTTGGTATTGGTTGATTTTAACATGGACAATCTGGATGCTGCCGGGGTGTATGATTCCATAATCAGAATCAAGGAAAAAAACAAGGAGCAGGAGGAAAAAGCTGCTGAAAAAATCGCCCGGGAAGAGCAAAAGGAAGAAAAATATTACGAAAAAATAAAAGAAGATGTAAAAAAGACCTATGTCCCTCTGGTAAATGAAAAAACCGGGGAAGCCGTTTATTGGGATCAGAATGCCAGCCTTTATTACCGTTCCGGAATATGGAATGTAACCTTGGACTTATTCAACTTGAATTTTTTGACAGGATATAAAGGGTTCCAGATGAAGTACGGTATTGGACTTGAAGGAAACTATTATTACTACGGAGAGCATTTCAGGATTGGCTTTGAGGGAAAAGGAGAATCTATGTTGCTTTCTTTTTTGACCGATAATACCCTTAATGCTTCTTTTAAAGCCTTGGTTGTTCCCGGTTATGCTCCAAAAACAGTTGGTTTCATGGGCAGGCTGGGAATAATTCTTGCTTCTGATAATGTAGGTGATGAAACTATTCCTCCCGAGAATTTCGTGTCCCCTGTTGTAGGTTTAGGCTTGCGGGATATACCTATTGGATATAGAATGAGGGTTAACACATATTTTGACTATTATCCCGGGCATATCTATACAAAAGGTATGAATTTCAGTGGTGAAGCAGGTCTGGATATGTGTATTGATTTGGTAAAATTTGATACATTCTCTGTTGTGTTAAAAACCGGTCTTAATAGCCGGATTGATTTGTGGAATGAAGCAGTAAAAAACCAGACAAGGATTTTTGTCGGTTTGGGAGTTGGCAATAATGAATAAATCAGTGAAAGTTGTTTTTGTTATTTTCTTTATATTTGCAGGATTTTGTGTTTCGGCACAGTCTGCCCTCTCGCAAAGGTATTTGAACAGTGCCAATGAAAAATTGGCACAAGGTGACTACCAGAGGGCGTTTGAGTATATCAATTATGTAATGGATACTTATGAACCGGATTCTATTCCGCAAGAGGTGCAGGTTTCTGCTGAAAATATATATTATTCCTACCTTGATAGCGTAAAAGACGAAGGAAATTCCTATACATTTGTAAGAATCGTGGAAAAAGTACAAAAATATCCTGTGGTGAATTCTGACAGGGTTCTTGCCCTGATAAAGGCAATTTCACAAGGGGAAACTTTAACACCTGCGGTTTCGGCTTCCCAGGAAAAAGCTGAACCGGAAGTTGTAGAGAAGGGTTTATCAAAAGAGGATTTGTCTGAAATCATTAAAATGCTGGAAAAAAGCAATGCCCAGAGGGACGAAAAGATACTGGAGCAATTTTCCCAGCAGGGAAAAATGAATCAGGAGTTTTTGCAGGATGCAATATCAAAATCATCAGAGTCCCAACTTGCAAATTCTGAATCAACACAGACAACTATAATTATAGTGGGGGTTGTGGTGGGAGTTTTGTTTCTTTCCGCAATAATTGCCTTTATTATTATTGGTTTACACAGTGCAAAAACGGCAAAGGAGAATCAGAAACAGTTTACCCAAACCCTTATGGCATTGGCAAATGTAACAGAAAGTAGCAGTGTTCTTCTGGGGCAAGGTAGCAGTATGCGTATTGCCGCATCAGGAACCGGAGTGCCTGCAATTGATTTAATGGCACAGGACAACAGCCTTTCTTCAAAAGAAAGGGAAGAAATAAAGGAGATAACGGCAAAGTGTGTTGCCTTAGGCCGGGAAATTGATACGGTTACAGGGCGAAAGAATAATTCCAAGCATGTTGCCGAGGTCATTTATGAATTATCCAATATTTTTGGCTTGTCAGAAAGGGAAATTCTTTTGAATTTTGCGGCTGCCCTTGTATACGATGTTGGATTTCTTTCTGTTGACCGCAATCTTTTTTATCTTGATAGAGCCTATACCGAAGAAGAGAGGCTTTCGTTGGAAAGTCACACAAAATTCCAAAGGGAAAAACTGGACTTTATTCCTGACAGGTATATGGAAATTTTTGAGAATGCAGTACAGCAGCATCACGAGAATATTGATGGCTCTGGTTATCCCGGAGGATTAAAAGGGCAGGAGATTTCTTTGATAGGACGTATGCTTAGGATAGCGGAATCTTACATAGCAATGATTTCAAAGCGTACTTACCGTGAAATAACAGACAAAGAGGCTGCTGTTAAGGAATTATATAAATATCCAAATTTGTACGATATTTCTGTTGTGGAATTATTGGAAAACATTATCTAGATTAAGAACTTCATATTCTGTAATTTGCAAACCGGAGAATAAAATCTCCGGTTTTTTTTGGTCTTGAGGTAATATTTTTTTTATGTCATAATTTTTTTAGTTTTGGAGGTTTTATGTACGGTATAGATTTATATGATAAGGGTGTGTGGTTGGTGGACGGAAAGATAATAAAAGATGAGGAAAAGGATGCCTCCATGAGTCTGCCACCTGTAGAAGAAGGAAAAAAAGCTACGATGGCTTACAGTATTCTTTCTTCCCATAATACATCAGGGAGCGATGAAAAGTTAAAGATTAAATTCGATGCAATAGCGTCTCATGATATAACTTATGTGGGAATTATCCAGACAGCCAGGGCCAGTGGTTTAAAGGAATTTCCGATTCCCTATGTTCTTACAAACTGCCATAACAGTCTTTGTGCCGTAGGAGGAACAATAAATGAAGATGACCATGTTTTTGGGCTTTCTGCAGCAAAAAAGTACGGGGGAATGTATGTTCCTGCCCACCAGGCTGTAATCCACCAGTTTATGAGGGAAATGTTTGCCGGATCCGGAAAGATGATTTTAGGTTCTGACAGCCATACCCGGTACGGTGCTTTAGGTACAATGGCTGTTGGCGAAGGTGGCCCGGAGCTTGTTAAACAGCTGTTGGGAAAAACTTACGATATTGATTCTCCGGAGATTGTTGCAGTTCATTTAACCGGTTCTCCAGTAAAGGGTGTTGGCCCCCAGGATGTTGCCCTTGCGATAATCGGGGCTGTTTTCTCCAATGGTTTTGTTAAAAACCGTGTTATGGAATTCTTTGGGGACGGAGTTTCGGCCTTAAATGCGGAATTCAGAAACGGCATTGATGTAATGACTACAGAAACGACCTGCCTTTCTTCAATCTGGACAACAGACGAAATAACGGAAGAATATTTAAAACTCCATGGCAGGGGAAAAGATTACAAGAAACTTTCTCCAGGAAACAAGGCTTATTACCATAGATACATAAAGGTAAACCTTTCAGAAATAAGGCCTATGATAGCTCTGCCTTTCCATCCAAGTAATGTTTACACTATAGACGAGCTTTGCAAAAATCCACAGGGTATTCTTTCCGAAGTGGAAGCCAAGGCAAAATCCCAGCTGGGAAATTCTGCCTTAAAATTTTCCCTCGTGGACAAAATCCGTAACGGAAACATTTATGTTGACCAAGGTGTTATTGCCGGATGTGCCGGAGGAACCTTTGATAATCTTATGGATGCAGCTGCAATATTAAAGGGTAAGAATATCGGTACAGATGAATTTGCTTTAAGTATTTATCCATCAAGCCAGCCAATTTACCAGCAGTTGGTAAACAACGGGGCAATTTCAACCTTCTTTGATTCCGGTGCAACTGTCCGCACTGCTTTCTGCGGGCCTTGTTTTGGAGCAGGAGATGTACCTGCAAACGGAGGGCTGAGCATCCGCCATTCAACCAGAAACTTCCCAAACCGGGAAGGCTCAAAACCCGGTGCGGGACAAATTGCAAGTGTTGCACTTATGGATGCAAGGTCTATCGCTGCCACTGCCGCAAACGGTGGAAAGCTTACAAGTGCAGAAGGCTTTGAACCTGCAAAAGACAAGAAATATTTCTTTAATGAGTCTATTTACAAAAACCGTTGTTATAACGGTATTGGAAAACCAAATCCACAGGAAGAGCTGAAATTCGGGCCGAATATTGCTGACTGGCCTGCCATGTCAGCCCTTACAGACGGAATTCTTTTGAATGTTGTTTCTGTAATAACAGACCCGGTAACAACAACCGATGAGCTGATTCCTTCCGGGGAAACTTCAAGTTTCAGGTCTAATCCTTTAAAGCTGGCGGAATTTACTTTGAGCAGAAAAGACCCGGGCTATGTGGAAAGGGCAAAAAAAATACAAAGTCTGGAAAAAGCCAGGATAGAAGGAAAAACACTGCCGGAAATGGAAGCGGTTTATTCTCTTGTTAAAAAAACTCCTGAAGGTTCCGGGTTATCAGAAGATGCCTTAAAAAAAATTGGTATCGGCAGCGTTGTCTATGCCCTTAAACCTGGGGACGGATCAGCAAGGGAGCAGGCTGCTTCCTGCCAGAAAGTTTTAGGCGGTTGGGCAAATATTGCCTTGGAATATGCTACAAAGCGGTACCGGTCAAATCTTATTAACTGGGGAATGGTACCCTTTACAATTTCAAAGGAGCTTGTTTCTTCCGGTGGGGAACCTCCTTTTGGTTTAGGGGATTACATCTTTGTTCCCGGAATTAAAGAGGCTGTTGAAAAAGGCTCGGAAAAAATTAAGGCCTATGTGATTTCTAAAGATTCCGTAAAGGAAATTGAGCTTATGATTTCCGAACTGACCAATGACGAGAAAAATATAATTCTGGACGGCTGTCTCATTAACTATTATAGGAACAGAAACTAAGGTTCGTATCAATTTTTTTCAAGGCCGGTGCAGATTTAAGGATTTTTAACCTTAATTCTGTGTCCGGCTTTATTTTTTCCCTTGTTCCTCTTTATAACTTACTGTATAGTGAGGATATGAATAAAGACGGATTTTGGGATTTAACACCTTTGTACAAAAATTACGAGGATGAGACTTTTAAAAAAGAACTGTCCCTCTTGCCTGTGGAAATTAGTAAATTATCAGATTTAATCAGGGGAAAAAACTACGGAACAGGAAATCTGGAAAATATTTTGGTTTCATTACAGGATATAGAAAGGCTTTTTACAAGGTTAAGCAATTTTGTAGAGCTTAATCTTGCCGTTAATGCTACTTCGGAAGATTCCCTGCTTTTTCAGGATAAATTAAACAGTTTTCAACCTCAAATTGAGAGCCTTTGGTCGGGGCTTTCCAGATTTTTTGCCGGTTTTGGCAAACAGAAGGATTTTGAAGAAACAATAAATAACTCCGGAGTTTTAAAGTCCCATGATTTTTTTATAAGGGAGATGATAGAAAGCGGGAACCACCTTTTGCCTGCAAATGTCGAAGACTACATTTTTGAAATGAAGCGGACAGGTTCTTCTGCTTGGGAACAGCTTAGGGATATGCTGGACGGTGTGAGTACCGTGGAAATTGATTTGGACGGAATAAAAACCCTGCCTTTGCCGGAAATCAGGAATATGGCTTATTCCGAAAACCCGGAAATCCGCAAAAAGGCTTATTATGCAGAGCTTGCTTCATATAAGAAAACCGAGATTCCCATAGCATTCGCCCTTCATAGTATTAAGGCAGAAAGCCTTTATCTTTCAAAACTAAAAGGGTTTGATTCCCTTTTGGATGAAACTCTTTTTAATTCCAGGATGAAGAAGGAAACTCTTTTTACGATGCTGGAAGTTATCCGGGAAAATCTGGGAATTTTCCACCGCTACTACAGGTTGAAAAGCCGGATTTTAGGTCATAAAAATGGATTGCCTTTTTATGACCTTTTTGCACCATTAGGAAAATCCGAACAGAAATTTACGGTTGATTCTGCCAGAAAACTTTTGGTTAAGGTTTTTTCGGATTTTGACGGGGAATACGGGGCTTTTATCGACAATGCCTTTGAAAATGACTGGATTGATTTTTATCCCCGGGAAGGAAAAGGTGGCGGTGCTTTTTGTTCGACCTTGCACAGTGAAAGGGCCAGCAGGGTTATGACGAATTTTACCGGCACATTCAGCGATGTTTCCACCTTAGCCCACGAGTTGGGCCACGCATTCCATGACTCCTGTTTGTACAACGAGTCGATTCTCAACTCTGATTATCCTATGCCGTTGGCAGAGACTGCCTCTACTTTTAATGAGATAATGCTGAGCCAGACCTGTCTTTCAACTATGTCAGGAAATGAAGCTCTTGCAATCCTTGATTCCCAAATCTCTGATTGGGGGCAGTCCATCGTAGATATTTATTCAAGGTTTTTGTTTGAAACAAAGGTTGTGGAAACCTGTGGCAGCCACAGGATGTCTGTAAAAGAATTGCAGTCAGCAATGACAGAAGCTCAAAAACAGGCTTATGGGGAGGGATTAGACCCTTCATTCCTGCATCCCGATATGTGGGTTTGTAAATGTCATTATTATTCTACGGCAGTTCATTTTTATAATTTTCCATATGCTTTCGGACTTCTTTTGGCATTAGGGTTGTTTCAGATGTATAAGACAGATAATAAAAACTTTATAGGAATATATAAAAAATTTCTTTCTTTGACAGGGACAAATACCATAGAAGAAACTACAAAAAAAGCCGGAATAGATATTACAAAAAAAGAGTTTTGGCAAAGGTCTTTTAACCAAATTGAAAAAACCATTGATGAGTTTGAAGCTTTGTGTAAGGAAAATCTGCCCGGTATATTATGAAAGAAATTCTGGTAAAAATAATCCATGGGTTTATAATCGGTGCAGGGGGATTATTGCCCGGGGTTTCCGGTGGAAATTTTGCCCTGGCTTTTGGATATTATCAAAAGCTTTTATCTTGGATTGGTGATTTAAGAAAAAACTTTAAAAACAATTTTATTTTTTTCTTTCCGGTTGCCTTGGGGGCGGTTCTTGGTTTTGTTGTTGCCGGAGTTCTTATGTCATCTTTGTTTGACAGATGGGAAATGGAAATGATTTTTGTTTTTTCCGGTTGTCTTTTTGGAACATTACCGGGACTTTTTTCCGGAGTAAAGAGTAAAATTCAAAATGAAAAAAAATCCCACTTGGTTTTTTATTTACTTTTGTTTTTGATTTTTTTACTGTTGGGTGTTTCCGTTATTATTTTTAATTCAAAATATTTGCTTGTCACCGGGAAAAGTGATTTCTTTTCGTATTTGCCGGAGTTCCTCAAATGGTTTTTAAGTGGAATGATAATCGGAATCGGTATTCTTATTCCCGGTTCCAGTGCCGCAATAGTTCTGATTTTTTTAGGAGTTTATCCGGAATTAATGAACAGTATTAAAATCATAGATTTAAATATACTTTATAAGGTCTTTTTAGGTTTGATTTTCAGTATTGTTATTTTTTCAAAATTTTTGTCCTGGATATTCTGTAAATTTGACAAAGCATCCCATGTGGTAATTTTAGGAATTGTTTCCGGTTCCGGATGGATTTTTTTACCATGGTTAAGGGATAATAAAAATCTTTTAATTTGTTTAATTTTATTATTGGCAGGTTTTATATTTTCTTTTGTATTTGAAAAATGGGTGAATAAAAATGAATGAAAATCAATTGTTTTTATCTACCCAGCTTATAACATATATAGGCAATAAAAGGGCTTTACTTGATTTTATAGGAACAGCATTATCTG
>JADIMM010000014.1 GCA_017694795.1 Candidatus Gallitreponema excrementavium | reverse complement strand
GACTGCAACGGACATTCCACAGTTTTTGACGGAGTAGCCTGGCTCCGGGACCAGCCCGGCTCAAGGGATATGTGCATTCTGGAAGCACCGGAAGAAGAAGGGATTTATATTGCCTCAATCGATTTGGATTTACTCCGGGAGTACAGGAAGAACGAAGTCATGGGTGCAGCCTGGCGCCACCCGGAAAAATACACAGAGCTTGTAAATACACAGAGCCTTTAAACGAAAATATCCGGTAGTAAAAACCAACAATACTGCTTTATTCAATACGAAAAAAGGTCATCTCCATTCGTATTGACCCATCCGGCCAGTATACATATTCAATCAAATACCTAGTGCCATCAGAATCATCAATGTAAACGCAATCTCCCCTTTTATTGTATTTTCTCCTGATTTCATCACCTATAAAAGTTGTTTCCAGGATACGATTTCCGTTTTCATCATATTCATACCAGCGTTCTTTTCCTTCATAGTCTTTGCGATAAATGACGTTTCCTTTTTCGTCATATTTCATCACTGTTTCATTGCCGAAGGAGTCTTTACCATAAACCCAGTTTCCATTCTCATCATATTCATGCCAATATTCATTGTTTTCAGAGTTTTTAAAATGAATTAACTTTCCCCTTTCATCATATTCAGACCACTCTTCATAGCCGTCTGAAGTTTTCCGGTAAATTTCGTTTCCATTTTCATCATATTCATACCATTCTTCATCCCCGTCTGAACTTTTCCAGTAAATTTCGTTTCCATTTTCATCATATTCATACCATTCTTCATACCCGTCTGAAGTTTTCCGGTAAATTTCATTTCCGTTTTTATCATATTCATGCCAGGATTCATAACCAAAACAGTCTTTATAGTGAATCTCGTTTCCATGTTTATCATACTCAGACCACTCTTCAAAGCCGACGGAGTTCTTCTCGTAAATTTTATTTCCATTTTCATCGTACTCATACCACCATTCAATCTCGTCTGAGTTCCGCATATATATCTTGCGTCCGTTTTCATCGTATTCAAACCATTTTTCAAACCCGTCTGACGTTCTAGTATAAATTTCTTTTCCATCACGGTTATATTCATGTATCGTATTTATCACCACAGACTGCGTCCCCACTCCGGGAAAACATATCTCATATTTTTTGCCACCTTTAACAGCTGTCAGATAGCCTCCAAAGCACCAGCCTTCTGTCTCTTCCTGAACAAGGCGGCCATCTTTATTCCGGGTACTCTCCAGAACTTTCACATTTACCCAAGATGAATCTATGCCGTCTATCGTTTCATTCTTACCGGTACCGATAACTTCCAAAAGTGAACCTTTCTGTATAGTCACAATGGCAGCACCGTCCATACTGCCTGTAGAACGCAGACGCAGATTATCCAAAACCAACACTATTGCACCTGAGGTAAACTCATCGCCCCACAAAAAAGCGGCACAAAAAATCAAACTGATACAAAAAGCCCAAACCCGTTTCATAACGCATACCTCAAAAACTATTGTATAATAAAACAATTATACACCAAATTTCTTCTGTTATTAACTTATCTTTAGTTTAAACTCAAACTTTTTTATTTTCATGTTCTGTATTCCCCCTGTCATAACAATCTTACTTCATTTATTCATCAGAGGCTTACAGAGAATTTTTAAGTATTCCTATCACTTACTTAACAGAAAATTTATCATTTGCACATGTATTTAGATTGAAATCACGGTGGCTTATAAAAAACTTCCGGGTTGTCACTTTGGGGGACATTACCCCGGAGTGGTGGATATAGCGGGATTGTTCCGGCAGGTTTCACCGCTTGAAAACATAACGGTTGGGAGAAGAATCTTCTTCCGAAAACCTGTAGTCCAGCCCGGAAAAAGCTTTAAGCTCTTCCGGACGGGTGATGTTGTTTTCCGCCATAAACCGGACCATTTCGCCCCGTGCCATTTTTACGTAAACACCTTTCTCTTTCAAAGTGCTTTCGATTTGTTCTGCAAAAACACAGGTGATAAACCTGTCCCCGGGCTTCAAATATTTTCTTACAGCCTTTGCGTATTCTTCGGAAGCAAGGTTTAATATCACCGGTGGAGCGGAACTTTCCCCGGCGAGATTTTCATAGATTGAAGCCCCCCAGTAATCGTAAAGGTTTTTGCAAAAGGCGGTTTTAAGTTTTGCCTGCATTTCCAGCCGGTAAGGCACAATGCCGTCAAAGGGTTTGAGTATTCCGTACAATCCGGAGAGAATCCGCAAGTGTTCCCTGGCGTAGTCAAAATATTCATAGGTAAAAACCCGGGGCGCCATGTATTTGTACTGTATACCTTCAAAAGTCACTAGGGCAGGGTTTGTGTTTTCCTTCAGGTTAATGGACTGGTAGCGCCCGTAATTAAGGCGGGCAAGGTTTTCGTTGCAGGAAAGAAGGGCTTTTAAATCTTCAAATGAAAGGGTCTTTATATAATCCACAAGCATCTGTGCCTTGTCCAGAAAAACAGGCAGACCTTCCGGCTCCAAGGTATCGGCATCAAGGGACATATTTTTTGCCGGGGAAATAATTATTTTCATATCATTTACCTGTTTTTAATAAGATAATTCCAAAACAGAATCCACTTTATAATACATGAATTAATAATTTAATAAACATAATTCCATTACTATTGAAAAAATAAATATTTTAAAATCTTGTTTATTTATCAAAATTATAAACTATTGATTATTACAAATATCACTGAAAAACAATCATTTTATAAAATGGTTTTAATTTTTTAAACTCTTTAAAGCTTTTGCCAACTGATCCGGGCAGCTTGTATTTTTAAAACCGCAACGGATTCCTTCCAATCTAGAAATTACTTCATCCACTTCCATTCCTTCTACAAGCCTGCCTATTCCCTGAAGGTTGCCGTGGCAGCCTCCGGTAAAAGAAACATTATGAAGCTTCCCATCTGTAATTTCAAAATCGATTTTTTTTGAACAAACCCCGGATGTTTTGTAAGTCATAACCACCTCTTAAAAACATATTAAGGAATTTCAAGATTTTCTTCAATCACCAAATCCAAAGCTGGTTTGTTCATTTTTCAAAAATCTATTAAAAAGATTCAAGTATGGATTCAAGTAAATTTGACACTTTAACTATTCATTATTATATTCTTTGCTATGAACATCACAGGCAATTCCCAAAAATATTTTTCAGAAGTAAAAGATATTTCCAAAAGAAAAGAAATCCTGCAGCTTTTTGAAGAATGGTCAAAAGTTATTTCAGGTTGTGAAGATATTTTATTTAAAGATGACGGGAAATATTATCCAGCAACAGATTATTTTGTAAAAGACGGTTTTTACCCCGGATACTTTTCCGGTAAATATCCCAGGGTTCTTTTCATAGGACGTGAAAACAGATATATTTCTTCTTACAGCAAAGATAACGACCGGATTCTCCACGACCTTGAGTACAGTTTTGAAAACAATCCTGACAAGGATATTTTTTGGCGGCGGGTATTTTATATGTTTTATGCAATAATAACCGGAGGTAAAATCCCCTATTCCAAAGTTCCTTACCCAAGTGAAATGATTGCTGACAAACTTTATGGCTTTGCACTTATGAATATTTCAAAATATTCCAATGACTGCGACGACGGTGCAAATGCAGATTACAGCCTTATAAACAGATTTCTTGATGACACAAATCTTTCCAAAAGAAATTTCATCAGGGAAGAATTAAGGATTTTAGATCCGGATATTATTATTACAGCAAACCTTTGGGAAAGCAAAATCAAAAAAGAATATCTTGAGCTTGTTTTTCCGGACAAAGATTTTAAATTTGTCAAATCCTATAAAAATGTTGCAAATTTATATGACTTTAAATTTGAAAATAAGAAAATCAAATTAATCGACACATATCATTTTTCTGCGATAGGAAGTGATGCAAGCTTGTTCTATGACCCTGTTTCAAACCTGATTGTATAAATCAGTTTAAAACATAAAAGAAATAACACTTAAACTAATCAGGATAATTGGCTGATGGATAAACTTGATTATATAGCTATCGATTTTGAAACCGCAAATTATTTTAAGAACAGCGCCTGTTCGGTCGGACTTGTTAGGTTTACAAACGGAGTTGAACAAGACTCATGTTATAGTTTAATAAAACCTGCAAAGCTGTATTTTATTCCCGAATGGACAAGGGACATTCATCATATTTCATATTCCGATGTAATGGATAAGCCGACGTTTCCAGAAATCTGGAATAAAATGGTAATGCCTTTTATAAATCAAACACCGGGGATTCCACTGGTGGCCCATAATAGTTCTTTTGATATGGGAGTAATTTCCGGGTGTTGTGAATACTTTGGTATAAGTAAGCCTGGGCTTGAATACTTTGATTCATTATGTATTGCAAGAAAAACCTGGCCGGAGCTTACCAGTCATAAACTGACTTCCCTTGGTGAATACTTTAATATTGAATATAATGCCCATGACGCCCTTGAAGATTCCAGAACCTGCGGAATTATTATAAAAAAAGCTGCAGAGAAATGGAAAACCAACAATCTGAAAATTCTTTTAAATAAATGCAGTGTGGGACTGAAAAGCTTGTGAATTATAAATATGCTTTTATACAAAATTAATCTTTTGATACCGGAAAGCAATAAACTTTATAAATACCCGGCTCAATAAAAGTTCAAAAGGAGATTTTGTTTAACGTAGCATGATGGATATGTGGCTTTTTTCAGAATCAAAATTGCGAACTAAATTTGACACAATCATAAATAGACTTGCAAAATAAAATCATGTTTATTTTTTTTCATATTAATAATACAAACTAAAATTATGTATTTTATTTATTAATCTTAAAAACCCAGTATCAAAACTTTATACCAATCAAAATCTTTTAAATACAAAAATAGAAAATATACAAACCTTTTTATATTTCAAACAAAAAAAATCCAAATAATTTATTCAACTAAACATCCAGAATAAATAAAATATCCGGGGAAACCGATTATAATTTTCCCCGGAATCACAAACAAATTACTACAGTGTTTCTTTTACAAAAACAATTCTTGACAAATCGTATTCATCTGATTCCAAAAGAATAAGACATGGAACTTCAACACAGTAACTGTCCCCATAATCATAAACAGACATTTTGTAGTCTTCACCATACCATGAATCATCCCAAGCCGGAATATAGGCACCCTCAGCATAAGGGATAATATTTTTTCCTACCATAACCCTGCACTTTGCAGAAGAAAGCATTGCCTGGGCAATTTCTTTTTCACTGTCATCAGAAGTGTAAACAGAATTGAACATATTTGAATATCCTACAAAAAACGGTATGTAATATTCATATTCATTTTCTTTTGGCAGAATAAAAATCACATCTTCATCTTTTGAATTCGGATCCAGGTATGCTGTAATCTCAAAACCTAATTCCAAATCTGAATCTATCTTATTCAAAGAAACAAAATCAGGAAGGTCTCCTAATTCTTCTTCATCAAATCCTTCAAAAAAAGATTCCGGATCTTCACCGGCAATTTCCATCAGCATTTTTGAAACAGTAAGTTTAAAGTACCAGTAATACTGTCCGTTATCATAGGAAATTGCCTGAACAGAATCAAGACAGGAAGTCAAACCCACCAAAACAAACACACACAGGAAAATAAATAAAATTTTTCTTTTCATTATAGTCCTCCTAAACCACAGTTTAATTTTTATACTTGAACTAATATTTTATTAATTAAAACAATCAATTTAAAACAAATCACATCACCTTATAACTGAAAGTGAATTCTTTTCCTTATCAAAAGACCAATCCACCCTCCACAAAGTGCCGTCAATCTGATCTACTAAAATAAAGATCCATTTATTCCATGTAGGATACATTGTAAACCTTCCCTGCTTTTGGGGTTTACCCTCTGCAAGATTTTCCGAATTGAACACATACTTCTTATAAGAATCATTTTCTATATTGTATTCTACAATCCAAAGTTTTCCTGTTGTGGTGTCCAGCTGAAACAGGATAGAAAAATAATCTGTTCTGAAAATCCTATGGCCTGCCTCCGGATTTTGATAGGGCTCCATTTTTAAAATTTCTTCAGAAAAACAAAATCCGATACAGACAAAGCAAACAAAAATTAAAACAATAATTTTCTTCAATCTCATTCTCCAGGCTTTAAATTAAAATTTAATCTATGGAACACAGTATACCACAGAAAAAGACAGGCATGAAAAAGTCTTTACTCAAAAGCCCTTTTTAAATCAGCAAAGCTTACCTCGCTGTCCAGGTTTTGAATATCAAGTTCCCCGGAGAGAATTTTAAAGAAGAATGAACTTATATTTGTAAGATTTAATTCATCTGACTTTGAACCGTCTTTCTTTGTAAGTGTGTAATTCTTTAATATCTGTGAACCTAGACTTCCTGCTGTAATGAGAAAATGATTTTCCAGTTTTTCCAAATCTATTAAATCCGCTGCAAGAACCCTGGAAGCTATTGAATAACTGTTAATAACGGTACTTGCTCCCACACCGGTTTTGTCTTCAGGATCAACCAAAACTGTTCTTTGACTGTCACTCTGGAAATCCATCTTAACCTTCCCCGAGGACTTCTGCTGTTTTTCATTTTTGTACAGTGCACCTAAATCTGCAAGGGAAAGATTATAAAGTTCTGTTCCGGGAAGAGAAGACAAAGGTTCCACCGAAAAAGCGGAAGGGTAAAGTAAATAATTTATTCCACCCATATTAACTTCCGGAGAATGGAATGTTCCGGTAACTGTATTTTGCAATGTCAATTTTTTTGTTCCGAAAACACCACCCAGTACAACGGAATTTTCAAGATAAATTTCTGAACCAAAAATACTTCCTGCAACAAAGCAATTTTTTAGTTTTACAGAAACAGCATTTATATCAGCACCAAAAACCGCTTTTCCTGAAGTAATTAAAGCATTTACCGAATCAGAACTTGCAACAGCCTTCTCAAATGTTACAGTCTCTTTTGCTTCATTAAGTATATGCAGTTCACGTTCAACATAAACAGCACCTTTAAAAGCTGCAGGTCCGTTTTCAATATCAATTGTATTTCCGAAAACACCGCCTTCAATAACGACGTTTCCCTGGATTTTTATATTCCTGTTCATTTCGGAAGCCTTCTGTGGAAGAATGCTTGTTTTTACAATATTATCTTTTAAAACTGCAAGATTGTCACCAAATCTTATCTCATTCATGGTATTCATTTTTCCTCCATATAAAAAAGTCATTGAGGAAACATCTGCTCCCTAAATGGCTTTTGGCAACTCCGCAATTTTAATGGGGAGTTTCATTTGAAAATTAAAGTCCGGTTAAAACACATTATTTTAGTTTTCAGTACCAAACTAAAACCAAAAAACTTTTCTATTTTTACTTTTTGTCCAATGTTTTTAATGCTTTATTTTTCCATAAACTCATAATCTGGTCATAAACCCTCTGTTTATCTTCCAAAACGGAATTATTCAAATCCTGTTCTGCATAATTCATAAACCACTGGTCTATTAACTTTAATTCCCCCTCTTGAATGCAATCCCATTTTTCAGCCTGAGCCCCCAGAACAAAATCTTTTATTTTTTCCTTAAGTTCCTCGGAGTCAAGTTCAGAGTTAAAAACCGATACAACTTCCTTGCAACCTTCTTCTTTAAGACTTGTCTGTTCACAATATACAACAGGAACAAAGGCCTTAATTTTTTCTTTTACTTCCCCCGGCTTTACAAAGGTATTTATATCCCGCAAATATTTTTGCGTATTCAATGCTGTTCCGGTCATAATTTTAATTACATCTGAAACCTTTCTTCTCAAGCGTCCAACCGCAGAAAGAGTCTGACAGCTGCTTATATCCTTTGTTTCCTGCAAGGGGAAAACACCGTCCCTGGTGTAAGGTTCTTTGATTAAGTTTTCCCTCGCTTTAAAAAGATTAAAAGCCGGTTTATCCAATGCAAGAATTCTTTTTTCACAATCCTCATCAATGGCATCAAAAACCTCGGAATAATGCCTTTTCAGCCTGTTCATATCTTCTGCCATTCTTCCATGTTTGTTTGCAATGTCTTTTGATAATTCAATAACAAGAGCAATCTTTGATTGGAGAATACTTTTGTTTTCTGAAATTTGAGTTGTAAGTTCAGAACCTATAAGCTTGTAAAAACCTTCGGTCAAGGCATTTGAAATTTTTTCCCCTGACTCATGGATGGCGGAACACTGTGAACTGTTCATTGAAACCACGGCACCTGTTAATGTATCAACAGTCGCATTGGCAATGGCAACGCTTTGATCAAAGGGTGTGGTATCAACATGGATATTTATATTTACAGGTACTGTTTCCTGGAAATAAACTGTTTTACTTCCGGAGCCTCCATGCTCACTGGCAGGATAAGAATAAGAAACTGTTTTTGACCCGGAAACAGTTACAGAAGTAGTGAATCTTTGTGTATAACTCATCTTGTTTCGCCTCCGGCTCCGTCGCCTTTTGCGGCTTTAAACAAAGCAACAATCTCAGAAGAAACTCTTTCGTCCAATGAAGCCGAAGAAACCAAATTCATAAATTCACTTTCAATCTCACTCTGTTCCTTGGCAGGAACTTCTGATTTTAAATCTATTTTTCCAGATTTTCCGGAACCGTTCTGCATTTCAAATAAAGAAAGATTTTCCATAACATAACTTGAAATATTGTTTTTTGAAAATTCTTCCATTATGTCGGAAACATAAACATTGTTTACGGAACTTTCAGAAGAAACAAGGCTTTTTTCTTCGGTGTAGATTACGGGAATACATTCGACTTGTTTTTCCTGTACAGTTTTTGAATCCAAGACGGAATCCACCTGGGTCTTGTACATCTGGGAAGAAAAGACACTTTTTGCCATACTATCAAGAGCCTTCTCTGTTTTTGATTTTATCCTTGCAGAAAACATCAACCCGGCTGTATCCTGTGTATCCTTTCCGTAACAGAGTACAGAAGGAGCGTCTTTTACTATCCTGCTGGTTACAAGGTTTTTTCTTGCGTCACCTAATTCCATTGCATTTTTATCAAGCTGCCTGATGCGGTTTTCCAAAGCCTTATCCAAGCCCCGGAAAATTTTCAGGTATTCTCGTTTTAACCGTTGGTAGTCATTTGTCATCCGGTTTTTTGTGGTGGCAAGGGTCTTTGCAAATTCCATAAGGAGAACCATTTTACTGGACATCTGGCTGAAATATCCTGCGGCCTTCTGGCTCACCTGGGATCTTATCAGGATATGAAATCCAGATGTTACATTACGGCAGACCTTTTCAGAAGCAAGCTCTTCCGACTTGATAACGGCAGACTCCATTGCCACCACAGCGGCAGTTGTCCCCCGGACATGGGAGGAAACCGATGAAACAGTGTTTGCCATCGGGGTAGTGTCAACAACATAATCGAATGTAGGCATTATTTATCCTCCTTTGGCAAATCTCCGTCTTCGTCGGAATCAGTTTCTTCGTCGTATTCAGATTCGTCATCCTCTATGGTGTCTCCGTCGGATTCGTCACCGTCACCGTCATCGTCTTCTTCGTAGTCTTCGTCGTATTCACCGTCTCCGTCTTCGTCGTAATCTTCCCCCTCACCTTCTCCTTCATTTTCATCATAGCCGGAATCTTCATATTCCCCACTATCCTCTGTTTCTTCTTCCAGTGCTTCAGTTCCGGAAGAATCTCCACTTTCACAGGGTTCTTCTCCCAGGGCTCCTGATTCCTCTTCTTCTTGCAGAAGCTCTTTTTCTGCAGCTTCCCTTTCCCTTGCCTCGGCCTCCGCAGCTGCCAAGGCATCAAGGTTTTCCTTTACCTGCCCCACAAGATTAATATCCACGTCTTCCATCATTTCCGGCTGGGTATTCGGAAGGGGCGGAAGATCTGCATTGTTGGCAAAGTAGGGGCTTACTCCTACAAGCTGTTTTTTTCTGGAATCAAGGTTCTGGACTTCTGCCATGGAAACGGCCATATTATGGGATTCGGAATCTCTTAAAGAGGCCTCGTAGTATTCCACATGACCGAATCTTTCCTTGCTCTCGTTTATGTCATCCTGAATCCGGTCCATAAAGTCGGCAAACTCTTCCTGCTGCCTGTTGCACTGGCTCGCCTGAATCTCAAAGCCTGCCACCATTTCATCCTGGGCATCCTCGGCAACAACCTTACCGTCAGCCTGCACTCCCTGGGAGTCAAGCATTTCCTGGGTTTTCATCAATGATTTGTATGTGGTGGCAGAACTTGTATAATCCGCATAAGCTTCCCGCATGTGGGTAATAAGCTCGTCGGCAGCCTTTCTGTTATCCCTGAAATAAGCCCCGGTTTCGCTGGTCCATTTTTCCAGGTAAGAACGCTTCTGGTCTTCTATACTGTTATAAATCTTGAGACGCTCCACCCGGTTTTCTTCCATAAGGTTCTGAATAACCGGCATCAAAACTTCTTCGTCCACCTGGTGCATTCCAAAAGGCATGGATGTCCTGGAGCCGTCTTCTGCAACCCAGTTACCCGAAAGCAAGTCGTACTTTACCCTGGAACCTTGCTTTAAAGAAAATGGTTTGTAATCGTTCACAGAGGACTGGTAATCAAAATTGGCAGTTCTTATTCTTTCAATTTCTTCGGCTTCCAGTGACGGTGAATATTCGTTGTAGGAAGATTTGAGAACATTTTCAAAAATTTTCGTAGTATAATTAATCAGTTTGGAAGAACCGGAAGTCTTGGTCTTTGTCAAAAGCTGGACGGTTTCGGCAAGTTGAACCATGAGCTTTTTCATGTATTCCGTATTGTCAGAGTCTCCGGAAGTTTTAATCTGGTCTTTCATGGAATTAAGGGAAGAAAAGTTTTTAAGCTTTACATCAAAACCCTCTATATCGAACACATTTAAAACAGGTTTGTTTCCGGTATCAGAAGTGGCATATTGTTCCACAAATTTTTCTTCCCGGCTTTCCGGCTTAATAACGGGAAGTGAAACAGAAATTTTTTCGCTGTCGTTAAGCAAAAAACTGATATTCCTTACCTGCCGGTCAATATTGCCTACATGGTCATGAAGAATAATGTTCTGCATTGAAGTGGAATAATTTGAAGTATCAACCTCTTCCGGCATTTCGTTATTTTCAACAACGGGAATTTTATCCATTCCTTCCTGCAACTTTCCAAGGGAATCCTTAAAACTATCCGGATTATTCATAACGGTAAGCTGGAAATTTGTTTCGCCCACTTTTTTTGTATGATCAACGAGAAAACTTTTTCCTTCAAAAGGAACACGAGTTGCAACCGGAACATAAACCACACCGATTTTGTTTACGGCATAATCTGTTCTTATATTTTTGTAATCTTCGTCAAATTTCAACAGTTTTTCTTCACACTGTTTTACAAAAAAAAGTACCTTAATAAAAAGGACAAGAAACACCACACCGGCTGCAAAACTTGTACTTTCCAATGCAATATAAAAAGGAGTTTTTAAAGAACCTTTTACAATGCTGGTTATAAAAACCACAAGGGATGCAGAAAACATCAGGATGAACAAAATCATAAAAATCAGTTTATGAATTTTTTTCTTTTGTAATAAATTCCCCCAAATAGTTTTCAGATCTTCTAATTTCTTTTGCTCGGAAACAATTTTCTCCGCAGCCTTTTTATAATATTCAAAAAGAATTTTTGCCTGATCCTGATACACATTTGCAGAATCATGAAAAACCTTTCCTGTCATTTTATCCTCCTTTCCGGCAATTAAAAATCAGTGAATCAGTATATTGTCTTTCTCTGTCTGAAAAGCAAAGTTACCTCTGCAAGTTTTTTCACGGCATTTGAATTGGAAGCTCCAGGAGTACTAAAAACAGGATCAGCAATAATTTCCTTTAAAAGGATAAACATCTTGTTTTCCAATTCAACAGCAGCAGTATCCGACGAAGGGGAAAGATACCGTAAATCATCAGAAAGTTTTGCCAAATCATTTTTTAAAGAAGCATTCTCATCTCCAAGAGCCGAAGCCAAAGATGTAAGCTGTCCGGAAAGATTTCTCAGCTCAACAATGCCGGTTCTTTTTTCAGCCCCGGATTTTGCAACATCTGAAATATGGCTCGTTGTAAGTACGGAAAGATAAACTTCTATCAGAAAGAAAAAGAATATTACCAGCTGGATACTTAAAGGCACTGTTAGATTTTTAAAAAGACCAAGAGATACAAGAATTGCAAGAAGAATCGAAACCAGAACAAAGGCCCCGCAGGCAATTATGTACATTGCAAACCCTGAAAAAACACCCCCTGAAGAATTCTCATCCCTCGGAGGGAAAAAAACCGGGAAGAAAACCACAAGATAAGAAACTGCTATTGAAACCCAAAAGTAATTATACCTCCAAGGCTCTGGATTTTCTTCATTCCGGAAAGAAATAAACAGAACCAAAATTACTACGATACCGACAAAAAAAATGATACCCCTGAATACAGACAAAGCTTTTTTATCCATTACTAAACTCCTAAAATTACATCAATTTATTTCCACAGGTAGGGCAGAATTTCAGTCCCGGCTGAACTGCAGTTCCGCATTTTGAACAGGAATTTCCTGACGGAATTTGGGAATTCTGAAGCTGTGCCCCGCAGGAAACACAACGCTTGGCCTTATCAGAATTATCCGCCCCGCATACAGGACAGGGGTTGTATGGATTACCACAGTGGGGACAAAACCTGGAAGTGGAAGGATATTTTTTTGCACAATTGGAACAAAATACTTCCACCCTTGTATTTCCCTGTGCCGGGGCTCCTCCGTTTTGCATAGTATACTGGTTCTGTCCGGGAGGTGTCATAATCGCAGCACCCATTCCACCTCCGCCACCGCTAAAGGCATTTGCCATCATGGCAACTCCCATCAGTCCCATTTCGCCGGAGCCGCCGCCGAACTGGTTTACAGCATTGTTTGCAATACCAAAGGTCTGTTTCTGCTGCCATGTGTAACCAGCAATTCCTTGGGCAGAGCGCTCGGAAAGGGCCTCTGAAATTTTCTGTCCCTCCGGGGATTCTGTATCAAGGTCAACAGAGGTAATATAAAATCCTGTCAATGAAAAACCGTAAGATTCCCAAAATTCAGACATAGGCTGCCCGATAAATTTGGAAAGCTCATCCAAATGAGCGACAATTTTGTTTATTCCCACCCGGTTGGCAGACATAAAAGAAACTATAGAACTGTTCGTTTTTGCAATAAGGGGCCCCATAAAATGATCAGTAAGCTCATAGGAGGTAAATTCGCTCATTGTCCCTACGAGCTGTACAAGAAACCTTTCGGCATCTACGACTTTAAGACCATAGCGGCCGGAAGCTACGAGGGGTATCATCTGGCCGTAATCAGGATCCATAAAACGCATTGTTGTGGTCTTCCAGTCAATGGTCAGGGGGGCTGTCCTGTTTACAAACCAAACTTCGGCAGTAAAAGGATTTTTGCCGCCAAAAGGAATACCGAATAAAGACCTGAGAAGGGGAAGGTTTTCAGTTGTCAATTTATGCTTGCCGGGCCCGAATTTCCCCAAAATCTGACCTTTTGAAAAGAATACAGCTTCCTGAGACTCATGAACTATCAGCTGGGTAGCAGTACTTAAATTTGTATGAGGAAATTTCCAGGCAAAAATTTCACTTGAATCGGAATTCCACTCCACTACATCAATAAAAGTCATTTTATCCTCCATAGCGAATACTTTCGGATTTCATATCATTTAAAGTATAAACATAATAAAATGGATTTTAAATTAACGCAATCTTTATTTAAAAAAAGTCTGATTTTATATAAATCGGAAACAACAAAAAGCAAGGAAACTATGTAAAGGCAAGTAACCATAAAACGGGAAAATCATGTTAAAAATTAATTTTTGTTGAAAGCTCTGTGCACACGCAAGAGGATTCCAAGCTCTGTGCACACACAGGAGGATTCCAAGCTCTGTGCACACACAGGAGGATTCCGGGCTCTGTGCACACACAGGAGGTTTCCGGGCTCTGTGCACACACAGGAGGATTCCGGGCTCTGTGCACATACAGGAGGATTCCAAGCTCTGTGCACACACAGGAGGATTCCGGGCTCTGTGCACACGCAGGAGGATTCCGGGCTCTGTGCACACACAGGAGGTTTATTGGTAAAAAACAGGGTATTTGAGCTATCAAACTGCACAAGTCTAATTAGTAGCGGTTTTTATACATTCCAGACATACTCACGGTAAATCAAACTAATTTTCCGTAAACTTTTGGGATAAAACATACTAAAAAGACATGGCTTTCCGCAAAATATATGGAAAGCCATGTCTTTTTCTATTCATCTTGATTTCAAACTCAGTTCAATCTACTTCAACTCATAGAGAACGTTTACAGATACTGTAATATCCTGCTTTCCGGCCTGAACCGGTGTTGCAGCATCAGCTTCTGCCGTCACCATCAGATTGCTTTTGTACAGTGGCTGGGTATAACTTTGCTCTGAAATCTGCATAACCCTTCCTAGTTTTGAACCGGAAGCCTCTGCCAAAACAGAGGCCTTTTCATAGGCCTGTTCAACAGCAAGTCTTCTGGCTTCTTCCATATATTCCGAAGAATCAGAAACAGTAAAATTCAGGGAAGACAGTTCATTAGCTCCCGCTGAAATTGCAGCATCAATTACTTCCCCTACACCGGTAATATCAGTAAGCACAACATTCAAAACATTAGATGCCCTGTAATCTCCGGGAACAGAACGGCCGTTTACATAAGAAACCTCCCTGCGGATACTGTAATTTGAAGTCGAATAAGAATCTTTTGGAACACCGGCACTTTCCAGAGCCTTTTGAACCTTAGTCATAAGAGCTGCATTTTCATTAGAGGCCACACTAACGGAAGGATTCCAAGTAACAACCGAAAGCTCCAAAACCGCCCTGTCAGGAATTACCTGTACAGCTCCGCTCCCACTTACAGATATTGTTCTTGCATCCGTATTTTCTAAACAGGAAAATAAAAGAAATACCAAGGCCGTAGTAAAAATCAATCTAAAAAATCTTTTCATTCAGAAAACCCCTTTCATTCCTAAAAATCAAATCTGAACCTTCTGTTGAGGTTTATGAAAACAGAACAATAAACTGAGACTAAGGTAACAAGATGATACACAATACTTTGAAATTGAAGTAGATGAGAAATATTTTGACATTAAAAAACAAATAAATCTTGACTTACAGACCCACTGGAGATCAAAAAAAATCACATAGCCATAAAAAAGTGAAAGTAAGAATTATATTTCATTTTTTAATACATAAAATCTCCCCGAAAAACTAAATAAAAATTACACTCAAAGATTCAAGAGTCTTATGGGAGAAAATCATCAGAATAAGTAAAAACCTTAAACTATTTCTTTCCCACAATTTCACAGAAATAGATATACTACAATATAGCACCAGTACCGGTATGAGAGGAAAGGGAAACCGCAGGACAAGGGGGGAATCAGCTGTACATGAATTCAATCTCCCAGAAGGGAGTAATAATCCCCGGAATGTTGTTTGCAAGATGGAAGTTCCCGCAAAAGGGATATTCTTCCGGAGTCCCCGCAAGCCCGGCCTTTACAGGATTGAATGAAATATAATCGAATACAGCCTTAAACTGTTCAATTTTGTCTATGATTTTGCTCCAGAACCTGCATTTCCATACATGGCCGCATCTTCCTGTAAGCCTGTTGAACC
>JADIMM010000013.1 GCA_017694795.1 Candidatus Gallitreponema excrementavium | reverse complement strand
ATTCTGTGGGGTGTGGATTATTTTTTTTCATGCCTTTCAAAGTATGGAAAAATTTTTGTTTTTTCATTCTGTGTCTAAAGTCAACGATATATTTTAAGGAGTATCATGAGAAAATGAAAAAAATTTTACCTTTGGCTTTATTGTTTTTTGCTTTTATAGGTTTTTCCTGTAAATCCCCCTCTGCACCGGCACCGACTCCCAGTGTGGAGCAATTTAAGGTCACATACTACTACGAAGATAGGTCACCATACCAGTATTATAACAAAGGGGAAAAGTTAAAGTTTATCGAAACCCCGGTTATAGAGGGTCATGAGTTTAAAGGCTGGTTTTTTGACGAGGGGCTGACGGATCATGTAGACGAGGGAATTGAGGTAACAGAGAATTTATTCCTTTACGGGCGGTTTGACAAAATCATATCCAGTTATAGTGTAAAATTTTTGAATGATGACGGAAATCCGGTGGAAAACGGGGATTTTGCTGACAAAACACCCGGATCTGAAATAAAAATTCCTGCATCTCCTGTTTCTGTAACAAATTCCGATTGGAAATTCAAAGGATGGTGTACAGACAAAGATGGAAATTCAGCCTACTTGAATGGGGATACTTACCAGGTATCCAAAACTGATGATTTGGACAGAAATGGGGAAATAATTTTTTATGCCCTGTACAAAAATCCTGATGAAGATGAAATAGAGGTTGAATCCGTTTCAATCCAATCCGGGGATTTTGTTTTAAAACTGAATGAAACCCAAAAACTGGAAGTCGGTTTTGTTCCCACAAATGCTGACAATAAAAATGTTACCTGGTCTGTAGAAGGGGACGCTGTAAGTGTAAGTCCTGACGGTCTTGTTACTGCCCTTAAAGAAGGTGAAGCTGTAATCAGGGTAACAAGCTCCAACGGAAAAACAGATTTTGTTACGGTTACAGTGGGAAATCCCTTGGAAAAAATATCCGTACAATCTGAAAATTCTTCTTTGATTGCTTTTGTAGATACCCAAGTCAATCTTATTGTTAAGAAAGTATTTGCAGACGGTACTTCCGAAAATATTACTTTACCGGATTCCGGATTGGTTCTTTCCGTAGATCCGGAAGCTGGTGCCACATTGAATGGTTTTGCTTTTTCTGCTTCTGAACCCGGTGCATATAAAATAACTGCAACTTACGGAGGTTTAACCGGAGAGTATACTATAACTGTTGTTGAAAAACCTGAGGGTGTTCTTGGTTCTACATATCCAGCCTCTGGGGCTTTCAGTCCTGTGGATTCCAATGGTACCGAATCCGGTTTTGGCTGGGATGACCTGGAATTTGAGCCGGGAGGAAGAATCGACTCTGAGGGAAATCTTGAGGTGGCGGTATATTCAAAAAACGCTACAAAAGTTCTTTTGGAGATATACAGTACTGCCTATGGCGAGGACGCAGTTTACGATTACTGGATGGAAAAAGGTTCTGACAATTTCTGGAGGGCAGAGCTTGATGATGTTCCTGCCGGCACCCTTTATGCCTTTAGGGTTTGGGGGGCCAACTGGACTTTTGATGAATCCTGGGAAAGGGGAAATTCTTCCGCAGGTTTTGTAAGCGATTATGACTCACAGGGAAGCCGCTTTAATCCAAACAAGGTTTTGTTTGACCCTTATGCAAGGGAAATTTCCCATGACAAGAGTGACCCTGCTGCTTTGGGGACTTATGATAATGGAATGTACGGTACTGGAGCTGAGATATACGAAGGAACAGAGCGGAGAAACTTTGATACGGGAAAATACGCTCCAAAATCCGTCGTTGTAGTGGATAATACTTATTTTGGTGTTAAGCCCCAGATACCCCAGCAAGATGCAATTATTTACGAGACCCATGTAAGGGGGCTTACAAAGCACAGCTCTTCTGCAAACCTTTCTTCAATATTGAACGGAATCGAAGGCTTTGAAAATGTTATGGATATACCTTTGGAATACCAGGGAACTTATAAGGGAGCAGGAATGATGGCTCCTTATCTCAAGGCTTTGGGAATAAACACAGTTGAGCTTTTGCCTGTCCATGAGTCTGATAATGATGCAAACCCTGATGATGCACCTGGGGGAAATTATTGGGCTTACATGACCTACGGCTATTTTGCCCCTGACAGACGCTATTCCTATGACAAGAGTTATGGCGGTCCTACAAAGGAATTTAAGGAAATGGTAAAAGCCTTTCATGATGAGGGAATAGAGGTTTATCTTGATGTTGTATTCAACCATTCCGGAGAAGGCGGCCCCTGGTATGGGGACAAAGATAATTATAATACTGCGGAACTTACCTTTATGAGGGGCTTTGACTGTTCCGAATATTATTGCCTTACTCCCAGTAAAGTTGGTGACCACTGGCAGAGTACGGGATGCGGTAACAATCTCCGGTGTGACAACCAGGTGGTACAGGATCTGATATTGGATTCCCTTACCTATTGGATTGACGAAATGGGGGTTGACGGTTACAGGTTTGACCTTGCCCCGGTAATCGGAAGGGAGCTTAATCCCAGCTCAGGAAACTGGGATTACAATTCTAATGCCCAAATCCTGAGTGAAATTGCAGCCTTGGGGGAATCAAAAAATGCAGAAATGATTGCAGAAGCCTGGGATATAGGGGCCTATGGTGTAGGAACCTTCCCTGCAGGCTGGGGAGAATGGAACGGCCGCTTTAGGGATTCCATAAGGGGATATGTAAATACCGGAAGCAGAACTACCGGTGATAAGGGTGATGTTCTTAGTTACATAAACGGGGATTTTAACAACTTTAATGACCAGGGTGGCCCCCACAAAACAGTAAATTTTGTGGTTGCCCACGACGGTTTTACCCTTGCAGACCTTTGCAGTTATCAGGGTGCCGGAAATGCCATGAACGGAACACTAACATGGCCTTTTGGTCCTTCCGACGGGGGAAACGGGGATCAGAATACCCTGGGATTTGGACATGATCCAGCAATGAAAAGGCAGGCTGCAAGGAATTATATTGCCCTCCAGATGATAAGCCGGGGTGTACCAATGATAGTTTACGGGGATGAGTTCTCCAGAACCCAGAACGGTAACAACAATCCGTATAATATTGATTCCGTTGCCACCTGGAACAACTACAACATGATAAATACCACCTCACCCCATTTGGTTGAAACCGGAGGGGGTGGTGCATACCACAATAATTTCGGTACATTTAAGAATACCGGAAATGTAAACGGAAACTTTATGTTTATGAAGTATATGCTTAATCTCAGGGCTTCGGAACCTGCCCTCAGGCAGACAGATTACAGTGTAGTCTATGACTTTAAAAAGGAAAACGGAGTATCTACACTTACGGATGGTGACCGTTGTGTATGGATTAAAATAAATGGAAGCAAGGTTCCCGGAGGAAGTGATTACCTTGTGTTCTCAAATATGTGGCAGGAACAGGTGTCATTTACCGTTCCAGAAGCGGCTTCCGGTAAAAAATGGGTTAGAATTGCAGATACTGCTTCCTGGGCAGAGCCTAATTATAACTGTTGGAATCCCCTTACACAGAATGCTTATTCCGGAAAATACGGTGTAAATGCCTGGTCTGTGGTTATTTTCAAGCAGGTTGACGAATAAAAGTTTGGTTTGGTAAAAATGGGGCTGTACCGGAAGGTGCAGCCTTTTTTTTGTACGGAAGTGCAAGGTTTTTAAGGTCTTGTGTGGGAAAATATGGCACAGAGCTTCGCTTTTGCATCTGGTAACTCCTGTTTTATCAGCAGCCGTGTGCAAAAGCTCCAGAATTCGGCATTCGCCGAATTCTGGGACTGTACGCCGGTTTCCTGTTTTACCAACGCCTTGTGCCAAAACCCGAGAAT
>JADIMM010000012.1 GCA_017694795.1 Candidatus Gallitreponema excrementavium | reverse complement strand
ACCATGGACAGGTCAAACACATTTCTTTTGTACAGGCTCCTGAATCTGGAATCCAGCCCAAAGGTACACCCCCTTTTGAGTTTTGCAGGAATGGACAGGGATATAAGGGATCCCTGGTACACAGGAAACTTTGAAGAAACCTTTCAGGATATTTTAAAAGGATGCACGGAGCTTCTTGCAAAATTAAGCTGAAACAAACCTGACAATTTTTACCCAAAACACAATCCTGGAAAATACAGGTTTAAAGAACCGGTTTTATTCCAAATTATATTTTGAATTTCCAAAGGGAAGCAGGAAAACACCCCCCGGAAATCTGATTCAATTTTAAAAGCCTGATTTTGGTATGCAGTACAAAACGGTTTCTGTGTTTATGTCGGAGTAATGCCTTAAGAAAAACTTATAATTCGGATTTAAATTCATTATTATTAAAGGAATCTTCCAAATATCTTCTGCCAAGTGGTAAACGGAAACAGCCAGGACTGAATTATTTTTTATAAGTCTTTTTGAACCTTCCAGGGCAAATTTTTCCGAGCCTTCGATGTCCACATCAGGGAACCTTACGGTACAGGTTTTTACCCTGGACGGGAACCTGGTCAAAACCCTTGCAAGAACCCGGGTAAATGAGGGAACCTATACATACCGCTGGGACGGAACAAACGGTGCCGGAAACCCGGTTGCAAGGAGCCTTTACTTTGTAAAAATCACCGCCCCGGGTATAGACGAAACAAGAAAAGTTATGGTTATCCAATAACCGGAAGCCTGACAGACACCCCGCTTTATTTTCCCCAAAAAAAAGCCGCAAAAAGGTTCACTTTTTACGGCTTATACATCTTTTTACAGTATTAAATTCTATATTCTATGCAACTCTAGCCCAAATAACAATCAAAAAGGCAGAGAATACTTTAAAACTACGGTTAATTTCCGTCTTCCGGGAAATTTGAATCATTATCAATTACCGGCAGATTAACATTGACATCCGCAGAAGTCCAGCCGGAAGCCCCCTGATCCAGCCCCGGATTCTTAATATAAACATCCAGGGAAGTGTACCCGGTACCCTCTCCATTTGAAGTTACAGCAAGCCCTCCACCGTCCTTTTCGGAAAGGCTTGAACCGGTGGTAATAACAAGGTCGTTTACCGTGGCATTAAAAATCAGGGTACTGGATTTTCCGGGGGAATAATAAACAGTTTTCCCGGAATTAAGATTTGCAGGATTATTCCCGGAATTATCCGTTGTGTACCAGACTCCTGTATACCCTGTTATCTTTCCGTCCGAAGTAACTTCCCCGGAAGTTCCACGGACAGAAGCGGTTGCAGCCGGGGAACGGACGGTAAAGCTTGCCCGTTTGTTTTCTAAGGGCTTTACATCTGCAACGATTGTACCTGCATCCAAAAAAACCTCGGAACCATCCGTATCTTCGGTATTTGTTATTTCTGAAATCGCCATTCTTGTAAGGGGCTGCAAAGTGATTTTTGCTCCGGCAATCTTTAATTTTGCAGAGGATTTAAAGCCTGTAGAAATCATAACCCCGGTATCAAACTCCTGCCCCACCTGGACAGGCACCCATCTGTTGTCCAGCTTTACTTCAACCTTTCCGGAAACCTCTTCTACAAGGGCTTTCTCGGAAACCAGGGGAAACAAGACCGTAAAAGACAAAAGAAGAATAAAAAATTTTTTCATAATAGAACCTCCTTAAAATCTTTTAAAATAAAGTCATTAGTGAAAGAGAACATTCCACATAGTTTGTTCCGGAAACCAGATAGTGCTGCCCCAAACACAGGGAAAGCTGCAAATCCGAAAAAACCGAATAAACCACCTTACCGGAATAACTCAATCCATAGTATGAAAAATTCCCGGAATCAAACTGATTCTGGAACCTTAACTCTGCGTAGAGATTATCCATGGGCTTGGCCGTTCCTGCAATCCCCAGCAAAACAAGGGAAGAAGGAACTATAGTAACCTCTGAACAGGGCAAAACAGAAAGGGCTGTAACAGGATAAAAGCAGTTGTCCCCGTTATCAAATCCGGAAGCATAAAGCCCTGAAAGCCTGAGACTGGAATGCCAGCCTTTAAAAACCCTTATAAACTCCAGGGCAGAAAGATTGGAAACCTCAGGTTTTCCGTAAAAATCCCCGATTCCCAAAGCCAGGGTGGAAGAAGCGTTATAAAGCCAGTTTCCGGCTATAAGCCCCTGAGATAAAAGGGAAAAATAAACCCGGTTTTCTTCCAAAGTCTCTGCATCCAAAAGCCCCATAACTTCAAAACTCATGTCCTGGTTTACAATAAGGGAGCTGGTAGAAAGACTCAGCCCTCCAATAACAGTCCCTACATTAAGAGGGTACAGCCCGTCAGTAATAAGGCTCTTTGAGGGACTCACCATTTTGGTTGTATTTGTATTGGTCAGCCCGGTGTATCCTCCGTAAAATCCGAAAGAAACCTTGGGGAAATTGAACATAAAATCCACTCCGTCCAGCTTTTGACCGAGGATATAACCGGTTAAATCAGATTTATATATTCTACCAAGTTTTATGTCAAACAAGCCAGAATCAGGAGACCTTATATTAAGCCTTGCAAGGTTCAAATCAAGGTTATGAAAAACATTTCCGTCTAAAAACTTAAACTCGTAAAACCCTTCAATACCAAAAGACAGGGCGGAATTTCCCATTTCACCCCAAAGGGTAACCGAATCAGTCTGATTGATATAAGAACCGCCGTCCCGGAAACGGAACTCGGAATCATTTACAAAAACACCGCCAAAATCAAGGGCAAAAGCACCGGAAAAACAGAATATTAAGAACAGCCCTGAAAAAAACCGTGTAAAAAATCTACTCATTTTACTCTACCTCCCCGGAAGCCCTTGTAAACAAAAGAAGGGCCTTTCTTCCGGACATTAAATCGCCCCCATAATCACCGGAGGAAACGACCCCCCGGTACTTTAAAAGCCTGAAAGCATACCCGTCGGTCTTAAAAACCGAATACCAAAGGCTTCCCTTAATATCAAATAATCTTACCAGAAATCCTGAAAATTCTTTTTGGGTAACAAAGCTATCCGGAGTAAACTTTTCCCGGATAATTCCTGATTCCTTAAAATAGTTAAAAGCCTCTTCCCCCTCAAAGTCCGGAGGAGTTGAATCCCGGGAAAGGGACAGATACCCGAGGGCTGCTACATCCTTCCAGGTAACAGAATCCTTTTGCAGAAGAGTCTCAATAAAACCGGCCTGGGTTTGAATCCCATCCTCTGCACCCCCGGTAACCTGGGCAAAAACCGGACAAGCCGCCGTTACTACGGCAGAAAGCATAAAAACAAAAAGGAATTTCCTCACAAACAGCCCCCTTTAAACAAAGTCTTTCCATCGTACATAATATTAACACAGCAAAAACGGGTTTTCAATAATAATGATTTTGGGACTTAAAAAATGCAATTAATTATCAAATAACAGCTGCAAAGGCGCTTTGGCACCTAAAAAGCCCCAACTTACCAAACGCCTCAAGCCAAAGCCCCCGAATCCCGCTTTGGCATCTAAAAAGCCATACCTTACCAAAAGCCGTGAGCCAAAGCCTACGAATTCAGCTTAAGCTGAATTCGCTAATCAGACCGCCGGTTCCATAAGCGGAAAAACATTCCAAAGCGAGAACCGGCGTACAGTCCCAGAATTCGGCTTCGCCGAATAACGCAAAAAGCGTAGCTTTTTGCAGTTTTGGCACAGGGCGTTGGTAAAACAGGAAACCGGCAAACTGTCCAAGAATTCTGCTTTGCAGAATTCTTGAGCTTTTGCACA
>JADIMM010000011.1 GCA_017694795.1 Candidatus Gallitreponema excrementavium | reverse complement strand
GTAAAGGATGGAAAGGCGGAAGCAGAGTGGACCTACCATTACAACGGGGAGAACCTAACGGAAAAACCCCGGTACTATTATGAAGCCACTGGAAACAGATGCAGGAAGGTAAAAAGCGGTACAGTGGAGATAGGGGCAAGGATAAGGGTTTATCTTAAAAACGAAATAACCTATGACATATACGGGTTCAAATGTGTGTTAAGCAAAGACGGCGGGGAGGCAGAGGAGGTATACTTTGAAGAAGGGAAACTGGAAAAGGAATGGCAGATACCCGGTAATTACGAGCTAAAAATAGGAACGGAAGAATCAAGGGAAAAGGAAAAGTCCTTTGAAGGGAAATATGAAAGGGATATCAGTACAACAGTGATACCGTCAGGCGAAATAAGAAGAAAAACCGTCAAAATTTCACTGGAAAAAGACAACGAGATAGTCCTGGTAGAAGACAATACCAATCCATCGGAGTGATTATGATATTTTTTGGGGAAACAGAAGAAAGAATAACGGGAAGAATAGACAGCAGCAGCCGGAGCGGTCTGTTCCCGGTGGTCAACAGGGGAATGTGGCATTCCGGGATCCATGTGTTTTATCCGGAAAAAGATACCGTAATAAAGAACCCGGTGAGCGGAAAATTTGTAGCGGGAAATTTTGACGACAGTAAATTCTGGAGGTACATGGTAATAAAGAATGAAATCGAACTGCCGGACAAAGAAGAAAAGGCGATAGAATGTTACAATCTGTATTCGCATCTGGGTGCAAGTGAAGAACTCAATGATTTTATGAAAGAAATAGGTTCCGAAAGTGAAATAGAATTAACTGCCGAAAACCTGGAAAAAATCAAAAAAATGCCCTTTTATATAAAGGCGTATATAAACCTGCCCGTAAACACATGCACGGATTTGAAAAACTATAAAATCATAACAGTGGACGGAAAGGAAGAAAGCGGGTACGGGATATTCAACTGTAAATTAAAAAAAGGTGATATATATGTTTTCGCAAATGGTGAAAAAATAGGGATAGTAAACGAGATTAATGTAAATAATGTGAAATATAAAAATTATGAAAACGGGAAGTATTTATTCAGCACAAAAGGAGGTAATATACAACTGGAAAGTGTTGAAGGATATCTAAAAGTGGAAGACTGGATGAGTGTAAGCGATAATTTGGAAATAAATCTCCCGGATGGCACAAATGCAGACAGGAAAGATAGTCCCGGAGAATTTGTGTTATGGCAAAAAGCCGAAGATACATGTTCCGGAATACCGGAAAGCAATCTGTTGGTTATTTCGTATACTGATTTAGATAGATTTGTATCTGTTTATAAAGTAACTTTTAAGGACGAATACGACAAAATAAAAAAAATATTTGGTGAGATAAACGGAAAAGGAATTGATAAAATAGTTTGTGTGCCTGAAGATACACAGAATCTGTATTTCTCCGATTTTACGGAAACCCGCAGTATGAGATTTAAAAAGATGATTAGAATCACCGACAAAAACGGGCAGGATGTAAATGTATATAAAGCCAGTGAAAAAACAATGCTATTATTAAAATTAATGTACAAAACAATTAAGAGTGAAAAGAAGCGGGGAGCCTCTACCAATCCGACACTGAATGAAGAGCTGTGGAAAAGAGCACAATATAAATGTATAAAATACACGCCGTTGAATTTTTCAAAAAAGTATGGAAATTTTTTCACTGCAGTTAGGCTGTTGGATAGGCAGGGAAAGGCAATAGGAAAACGGCAAGACATTGCAGGTAGAAACTTTGTATATGTAAAGCTGCATTGTTTCAAAGACTCCGTGTATACAATATCCGTAAAAGAGAAATACCTGACAAAAGAAATGCTCAACATAAGCGACAAGAACCCTTTGAATTATTATTATTTCAACAGCACACAGGTTTTCCAGAAAGATGATGCAATGGCATGCGGAGTTTACGGTTTACCTAAAACGGAAACGGATGGTAAGGCCGAAGGGGAGGTTGAAATAACAGACATTGATTTTCTGAGCAGGCAGTTTACGGAAGAAGGCAAAAAAGATAAAAGTTATTTCTGGATCCTGACAAAATCCGGTTATGTTTATGCACTGAAAAAAAACATAAAGAAAATCATAATCCGTAAAAAAATACCAGTAGAAGGGGAGGAAATAAAAATCGGGGCAAACCTCGGCTGGGCACAGTCAAAGGACAAGGTAAGCAGGAACGAAACCCCCGGGGGAACATACCCGTATTATCTGGATTACGGACTGTTTTTTACGGAGGACATAAGGAAGAAAAAAGTATATTTAAAGAAAGTAAAGATAACAGGTGGAAAAGAGTATAAGAAACAAAAATTAGAGATAGTAGAGAACGATAAAAGCGCGTTTTTTATTCCTCCCGGGGCAACAGTGGACTGGGAAAAGATAGAGGGGAACGAACAATATGTGAAAATAACAGGGATGACTTTCCGTGTGAATGTTTATCCCCCCCCGTTTTGTGAAACAGAGGAAGTTACATATAAACTCAAAGATTCAGCCGGTAATATATTTTTATGTGATATGGAAAAACTAACAGATAATAACAAAGACTGCAGTGAGGGGATATCGGTAAGAATTGCAACAGAAAAAGCCGGGCAAGACGAAAACTACATGAAAAGGGTAGAGAAATTGGCGGCCCTGTATCTTAAGAAATATTCTACCTGTGAAATCAGGGAAAAAGCCCAGGACGGTGACACGACTGAATATTGCAGTGTGGATATAACAAAGAAATGCGATTCAATGGTAGAGTTAGAAACCTTAGGCGGGAAAATGAATGGGGCAGAAAGGAATATAAAGGAGTATACGGAAAAACTATCATATGAGGGATGTAAAGTACCTGTGGACATGGAATATTCGGAGTTCAGGGACTTCCATCTGCAGGAAGAAGATATAGACGGGGAAACATATGTAAGGTTTCCCAAACCGTATGACGGGGGGTATTTATATGTACCAAAGGACAGTATGGAAATAGAAATAAAAGAAACCCTGCAGGATATGTTAGGCATGACGGATTTTAACTGCGGGAAAAATGCCCTGTTTTCATCCTTCAGCCCGGTTGACAGGCTGTATTTTAAAGACGGAGAGTTGGAAAACTGCAAATCAGTGCTAAGGGAACAACTTAAGGACACGGGAATGGAAAGGTTCTTGTCGGAAGAACAAGGGATTCTCTTTAATTTTAATGCAGGAGGGGGGGATGAAAAAAACAGTGTGTACGGCAGTATATATAACAGGTATTTGAGGCGGATTATATGCAAACATCCTGTAGAATGGGACAACAGCGAAAACCAGTTGACCAACAAAGCGGCAAAAGAAAAATACGAAAGGGGATTTGAAGACAGCAGAGACTGTGATATTTACAGCGAGCTAAAAAAGACTCAATCTATAGGAAACCTGGAGAACCTGTTTTACTTTATGAACCCGTTTTATTTCTATAATAAAATGGAGGGGCTGGGGCTTATGGAATACAACCCCTATGAGGGCAAGACATACAGGCAGGTGTATGTTGAAAAAGATGAAAAAAAATTCCCCAGAATCAGGGGGAACAATTTCAGCGAAACCATAGATTTTGTGATAGTGGACAACCCCGGGTTTGCCCCGGTGTATGATAAAAAACATCCAAATAAGGGCCCCAATATTAGGGGGTATGCACCTGTCACCGGATTTTTCAACGAAGATTACCTGGATGTTAGGACCGGGAACGGACTGACATACAGGGAAAACAGATATACGGTTTTCAACCACGAGGGGGTTGATTTCAGGGGCAGTGCAGGAACAGAAATAAAGTCGCTGATATACGGGACCGTACTTGCTTACGGCAGGGATCCGATTTACGGATGGACGGTATTCGTCTGCAACAGGAAGAGGACAGGGGTGTATCTGCTGGGGCATTTAAGCGACTTTAACGAGGAACTTTTGGAGAAGGGGGAAATTATGCCCGGGGATATTGTAGGTAGGATAGGGGGGAGCGGTCCGGTAGACTCTTCCGGCAACATTGATGGAAGGTTTGCCACCCACCTGCATTTAAGTTACTTTAAAATTATAAAAGAAATGTCTGAAAAAGAAATTAAATCAGAAATTGTTAAAAAAACTGGTGATGTAATAAAACAGGGAGAGTACTATAATGAGAATATGAGTCAAAGGAATCCCTTTCATCATGAGTCAAAGAGGAAAACAAACGAAGGAGGCAAAAAATGAACAAAAAAATGGTATTAATGGCATTGCTGCTGGTCAGCGTGGCGGCGGCTGTTTCCGGAACAGATTTTGAGGAAAGAATCACAGAAAAAAAGTGGTACCGGGACTATTTTAACGAGGTTATTTATCGGAAAGACAGGAACAT
>JADIMM010000010.1 GCA_017694795.1 Candidatus Gallitreponema excrementavium | reverse complement strand
ACACCATACAAAGTAAATTTTTAATATGAATTAGGAGAATCAGATGATTTTAGACTGGAAAGAATATGAAGCAACTGCGGTAAAAGCAGTGGAGGAAGGTATTGTCCTTTTGGAAAACAGGAATGGGGCATTACCCCTTAAAGAAAATACACCGGTAGCGGTATACGGAAGAATCCAGCTCCATTACTACAAAAGCGGCACAGGGTCCGGTGGAATGGTAAATGTTTCAAAGGTTACAGATATAACCCTTGGACTTTTGGAATCCGGGAAGGTAAAGGTAAACCAGGAACTTTTGGAAGTGTACAAAAAATGGGAAGAAGAAAATCCCTTTGACAGCGGAACAGGCTGGGGAACAGAACCTTTTTCACAAAAAGAGATGCCTGTTTCCCGGGAACTGGCAGAAAAAACAGCCCGGGTTTCTCCCGTTGCCATAGTCGTAATAGGACGGAGTGCCGGAGAAGACAAGGACAACCAGAATATTCCGGGAGCATATCTTCTTTCCCGGGGGGAACTGGATTTACTGAACACCGTTAGAAAATACCATAAAACCCTGATTGTGCTTTTAAACACAGGGGGCATAATGGATATGAAATGGGTAAAAGAAATCAATCCGGACAGCCTGCTTTATGTCTGGCAGGGGGGAATGATTGGGGGAACAGCCGTTGCCAATGTTCTTACCGGAAAAGCGGTCCCATCCGGTAAACTTGCCGATACAATAGCCTGGGATATTTCCGATTATCCTTCCACCGGAAATTTCGGAGCCCATGACAGGAATTTTTACAGGGAAGATATTTATGTAGGCTACAGGTATTTTGAAACCTTTTCCAGGGAAAAAGTTTTGTACCCCTTTGGATTCGGGTTGTCATACACCGTTTTTGATTTTGAATGTATTTCTTTTGAAGCGGGGGAAGCAGAAATCTCTATTAAGGTTTTGGTTAAAAACACCGGTCTTTACCCTGGAAAGGAAACTGTCCAGATTTATGTGGAAAAGCCCCAGGGAAATATTGGAAACCCGGCTTTGGAACTGGTGGATTTTGAAAAAACTTCTACCCTTCTCCCATCCGGGGAAGAAGTTTTAAGTTTTTCTATTCCGGTTTACAGGATAACCTCATACGATGACAGGCCGGAAAGCCCCCAAAGTTTTTCCTACGTCCTTTTACAGGGGGATTATGTATTCCGGGCTGGAAACAGCATCCGTAACCTTAAACCTTGCGGTAAATTTTCCGTAAGCGGTACAAAGGTTTTAAAATCCTGCAAACAGCTTTTGGCTCCGGAAATTCCTTTTACGAGATTAAAGCCGGAAATTATAAAAGACCGGGAAAACCTGAATCGGGATTCCGGGAACAGGTTTTACCCGGCAGAAGAAACCGTTCCTTTAATGCAGGAACCGGAAACCCAAAGAAGGCTAAAAAACATTCCGGAAGAAATTCCTCAAAACATTAATGACAGGGAAAATTTATTAAAGCTTACAGATGTGAAGGATAAACTTTTAGAAGGAATAAACGCCGGAAAATCTTATGGTGAACTGATAAAAGACCCGGAAATCAAAAAATTTATCTCACAATTTTCAGATTATGATCTTTCCTGCATTATACGGGGGGAAGGAATGGGAAGTCCGAAAGTTACCCCCGGAACTGCAGCTGCCTTTGGAGGGGTCTCAAAGGAATTAAAGGCCCTGGGTATTCCCTGCGGCTGCTGTTCCGACGGGCCTTCCGGCTTGCGCCTTGACAGCGGGGCAAAGGCCTTTAGCCTGCCCTCCGGAACCCTGTTGGCCTGTACCTTTAACAAAAACCTGGTAAAAGAGCTTTTTGCCTTTACAGGGCTTGAAATGCGGGCAAACCGTGTTGATTTGATTCTCGGCCCGGGGATGAATATCCACCGTAACCCCCTTAACGGAAGAAATTTTGAGTATTTTTCCGAAGACCCCTTCCTTACAGGGCAGATGGCAAAGTCTGAAATTTTAGGGCTTAAAAGCTCCGGTGCTATGGGGACTTTAAAACACTTTTGCTGTAACAACCAGGAATTCAGGCGGAATGACGCAGACTCCAGCCTCTCCGAAAGGGCTTTAAGGGAAATTTACCTTAAAGGCTTTGAGATAGCAGTAAGAGAAGGAGGGGCAAAGGCAATTATGACTACATACGGCCCCGTCAACGGAAGATGGACGGCCTCCTCCTATGACCTTAACACGGAAATTCTCCGCAACGAATGGGGGTTCACGGGCTTTGTAATGACCGACTGGTGGGCTATGGTAAATGACTATCACGGTGAAGGCTCAAGGACAAATTTTGCTGCCATGACCAGGGCACAAAACGATGTGTACATGGTTTGCCGTGACGGTGCAACAAATGCCCCCCAGGACAACCCGGAGGGGCCGCCCCAGGACAATACCTTGGCATCCCTGGGTACGGAAAAACTCACAAGAGGGGAACTGCAGCGGGCGGCCTTGAACATAACGGCATTCCTTGCTGACACGGAAGCCTTCAGGCGTTTTACCGGCACACAGGAAGAGGTAAAAATCATCAACAGGCCAAAAGAAGACGAGGGTATGGATTTATCAAACATTCAATATCTTTCCGTTAAAGAAAAAATATCTGTAAACCTGGAAAATTACGATTCCTCGGCAGGAAAGGATATTTTCCTTGCCTTTGAAATGGAAAAACCCGGAATTTACAATTTGGAAATTACCGGGGCCTCTATAGGAGATGAAACAGCCCAGACATCGCTTTCAGTTTTTTCACAGGGTATTCCCGCCGGTACCTTTACCTGGCAGGGTACAAAGGGGGAATGGAGCAAAATTACAAAAAAAGCCTTTACTGACTCCCGGTATGTAATCCTAAGGCTGTACTTTCCACAATCAGGACTGAAACTTAAACAACTGGACTTATGCCTTTTAAACTGTATGGATAAAATTGAAAACACAGGGGATTGTATATTATTGCGGTGATTACCGGCAGCCGGATTTTTTCCCGGATATTCTGAGATAAACCTTGATTTTGGCAAACTCCGGGCAAACCATTTTTTTGTTTTTCCTTGCATTTTTTTATCACGCTGTATCAATGCAACATAAAATTCCGTAAAAAAAGAAGAGGGTTTTCTTTTTCCATGGATAAAAAACCGGAAAATACAAATTTTCAGGCCAAAACCGGCATGGATTTCTTTATTTTTTTATCTTGCGGAAATAAAAAAGATACCGTAAACTGTAACTATTAAACATTATAAAGATTTCGGAGAACTTTATGGCATTTAAAAGATCCAGTGGTGTTTTGCTGCACCCAACTTCACTGCCTGACTGTTCAGGAATTGGAACAATCGGCAAACAAGCGTATAAATTTGTAGACTGGCTGGCAGAAGCCGGGCAGTCTCTCTGGCAGGTTCTGCCTTTAGGGCCTACAGGATACGGGGACTCCCCCTATGCTTCTTTTTCAACCTATGCAGGACAGCCTTTGATTATAGATTTGGATGAATTGAAGGAAGCAGGGCTTTTAACAGGAGATGATATTCTTCCTCCTGATTATATCAAGTCAAACGGTGACATAAATTACGGGGCTGTTGTTTTCTGGAAAAAACCAATCCTCAGAAAAGCTGCCGGCAACTTTATGAATAAAAAAGACCATCCATTCCGGAAGGAATATGATGAATTTGTTAAGGCAAATTCATATTGGTTGGATGAATATGCCCTGTTCATGGACATAAAAAATTATTATGACGAAAAGGCCCAACAGGATAATCTCTCCGGCTGTATGTGGAGTAATTACTGGCCAAAAGATTTGGCTTTACACCAGGAAAAAGCTGTAAAAGATTGGGCTGCTTCCCATAAAGACTCCATCGAAATAGAAAAGATCATCCAGTTCTTCTTTTTCCACCAGTGGAATGCCCTTAAAGCTTACGCGAATTCAAAGGGTATCCATATCATAGGTGACATTCCAATCTTTGTTGCCCCGGATTCTGTAGATGTCTGGGCCAATCAGAAACTATTCCTCCTGAATTCAGAGGGTGTTCCCACCTTTGTTTCCGGTGTACCCCCTGATTATTTCAGTGCTACAGGGCAGCTTTGGGGGAACCCCCTTTATAACTGGAAAGAGATGGCAAAGGATGATTATGCCTGGTGGATAAGCAGGATTAAGGGTGTTCTGAATATGGTAGACTATATCAGAATCGACCACTTCAGGGGGTTTGAGGCTTACTGGGCCATTCCTTTTGGAGAAGAAACGGCAATTAACGGTAAATGGGAAAAAGGGCCTGATCACGCTCTTTTCAATGCCATTAAAAAGCAGTTGGGTGAATTGCCGATTCTGGCAGAAGACCTGGGACTGATAACAGAAGAGGTCAAAGCCTTGAGGGACGACTTTAATCTGCCCGGAATGAAAATACTTCAGTTTGCTTTTGATGCCAACGAAGCCGGAAAAGACGGAATGGTAAACACTTTCCTGCCCCATAATTATACCCCAAACAGTCTGGTTTATACAGGTACCCACGATAACGACACTTTGCGGGGCTGGATAGACAAGGCTTCTGATAAGGAGCTGAATCTTATTCAGGAATATATTGGTAAGAACGGGCTTTCAAAAGACGAACTTGTCAAAGAGATGATCCGGCTTGCCATGAGTTCTGTTTCGGTATTTGCAGTTATTCCGATGCAGGATTTACTCGGTATTGGTTCTGAGGGAAGAATGAACACTCCATCTACAACCGGAACCAACTGGGCATGGAGAATGCAACCAACAGACTTTAATGCAGACATTGCAAAATGGATGAGAAGATTATCCGCTCTTTATGCAAGGAATTCTGTCGGTCTCTAAGTCAGTCTTTGTGTAAAAAAACCACCCTTTTATAAATACGGGGTGGTTTTTTTTGTAATCATCAATAAATTATTTTTTCAGTGGTAACCCAAAAAAATCCACGGCATTTTTCCACATCAGCATATCATACTCTTCTTTTCCCAAAAGCAAGGGCAGTTTGTTAAAATAATCCTGGTAAATTGATTTTTCCCCCTTCCTGTTATGGTGGTAGGTATCCAAACCGTCAATGGGAGAATCACTGCCAAAAAAGATTTTTTCTATTCCTGCTTTTTTTATAAACTCCAATGTATTTTCAACCGGTACCCACGTAGTATCCCCGTAAAGATTTTTACATTCCGCTGCAAGGGAAATTGCCTCTTTATTATCAGTTCCAAGCCCTAAATGCACCATAACAAAATTTACAGAAGGATATTTTTTAGCCGTCTCGTAAACCCTGCGTGGATGGGATTCAAATGTTGCGGCTGTGTGGGTAACAATAGGGAACCCATTCTCCGCAGCAAATTCTATATAAGCCTTTGTTTCTTCACCGCCAAAAACCACATTTGAATGGAATGGATGGAATTTAACCGCAAAAATATAATCCCGGTTATCCAAAATCAGTTTTTTAAAATTTTTGGAAAGTTTTTCGGTTGCAGGTTTAACCCAGACTGCAGCACCGATTTTATCCGGATTTTTTTTTACAAAATCCAAAAGAATTTCCAAAGATTCTTCCTGGGGTGTCTGCAATTCTTTTGGAAGAAGCTTTTGCAAATGGTCTGTTTCCGTTGAGTCAATACTGGAAACCAAAGAATAATCTATCTTATATTTTTTCATTGAAGCAAGAACTGTTTCCGGCGGCATTGAAAAATCCAATTTGTTTCCCACATGAACATGAGTATCCACTATCATAAAATCCTCCCTTAAATAATATACTACGGTAAATTATAACACAGTTATAAGAAACGGCCAGGCTATATAAATCGAAAAAATACAAAGGAAAATACAACTTGCAACAGTCAACACTAGCGAGGCCACCCTGATAACATTTCCCCGGTCTTTTAAAATCCTGAAAACCCCTTCCCTGCCAAACCAGGCAAGATATCCTGCAATTGCGATAGGAATCATCATTCCGGCAGACATGGCTATAACTGAAAATATCCCGGAAACCAGGATTCCGAGGGTATGGGAAAGTATCAAAACCAGAATTGCCCCAGGACATGGATACAAACCGGAAATTAAAAATAAAACATATCCGGAATATTTTTTCCCTTCAATTTTAGTATTATGTTTTTTCTGATTACAAAATTCGACAATCTCATTTATCATGATAAACAAAGCAAGAAGGATGATAAGAATGTAAGAGAACCCTTCCATATAAACAGAAAATCTCTCTGTCTTTATTCCTATTGCACCCTCAACTCCCCTAAAAATCAATATTAAGGCCACTGCACACCCCCCATGAAGAAAAGCCAACAAAAAAGAGGTCAATGCCGGCTCCCACCAGGGGGCTTTTTTGGCAGTGTACATTGAAAAAACTATTGTTTTTCTGTGGCCGGGGCCGGCTGCGTGAATGATTCCGTAAAGGAACGAAAAAAATAAAAGTGAAACATAAAGGGCAGATCTTTCTTCTTTATTTTCAGGACTCTCAATATTGTAAAACAACTCGCCGATACGTTCCCTAAGATTTTTTTGTACTTTTACCGTTCCTGGAGACGAGGCCCCGCTTCTGACGCTCATAGGACTGTTATTTACAGTCTCCCCATCTCCAGAATCAATACCCGGGCTTTTTTCCACAGGGGAAAGAAAAGGATTTGCACACAGAACAGCTCCGGTACAAAGTAACAGTACCACAACAAAAAAACAATTCTTTGCCATATTAATATTTCACCAGTATTTCAGAAGGGTAAAATGTTTCCAGCCCTTTTTTCCATTCATAATAAACTGTAGTATCGTCAATAGCACCTAGAGGATTGTAATAAACAGGATAATTCTTATTTTTTGCAATTTTATATTCAGGTTTTACCTTTGCCCCATCATAATAAAATACAACCGGATTTTCTTCATCATAGGCTATATCACAAAAAAAAGTATAATCATAAACTGCAATGGCAACCGTCTCACCTTTAATTTCGGGAATATCAACAGTAAAACTATACCTTAATGTACCGTCTTTGTAAGAGGCCTTAAAATCTGAAACTTCTTCCGGTGTAAAGCGTTCTTTTCCGTCCCGGATAAAAAAGAAATAATAATAATTTTTCAGATTTATAAAGGCATTATAATAAACAGCCCAATTTTCTTCTTCGTTAAAAACACCGTCCCTATCATAATCATAGGCTGAAATTATATCGCTGCTGAAAAACTTGTCAAAATCCCAGGTAACCCTGCATTTTTTCAGCTCGGAACCTTCCCAAAAAAACTCAAGTTTTGAGTTTAAAAACATGTGTGGATGGGCAGCCAAAGAAACAAAGTTGTAAAAGAAACAAAAAATAACAAAGACTGCTTTTTTAAATTTCATTGATGTCAACATCTACAAATTCACCTTCTTTTGTATTTTTATCTCTCTTCTTCTTGGAATTTATTTTTTTATTCTGTACGGGCGTCTTTTTTTCCGAAGTATTGTCTATTAAACCAAAAATTCCACCGATAACTCCACCTGTTAAATGGGCAAATGCGGAAACAGAATTATTTTCCCAAATCTGAATCAACTGACCCCCCAAATATAAGACTACTACAAATATAAATGAAAGGGGAATTTCATCATTGGAAATATTAGCTATGGAAAGGTAAATTATCAGCATAAAAACGATTCCGCTGGCTCCCATAAGCCCCGTATCAAAGCAAATAGCATTAATTACCCCGGTAACAACGGCGGTAATTAAAATCATCATAAAAAATTTAAATGAACCAAGTTTTTCTTCTGCTATAGGTCCCAGCAAAAGCAGATAAGACAAGTTTCCTATGAGGTGGGACCAGCTTCCATGTCCCAAAACATGACTAAACAGGGTAAAGATTGAAAGAGGGGAAACAAATGAAAATTCCAGCCGGCCTGCTACAGCAAAGAGATATTCTGTAAAATCAATATTTTTAAAAACCACCTCATCAAGAAAAAAAATAAAAAAAGAAGTAATGGCAAAGGTAAGTGTCACGGGAGCGTTATACCTTATCTTCATTTTTTACCCTTCCACGCTAATCATAACCGGACAATGATCTGATCCCGTCACTGACTGCAAAATTCTGGACTCTTTTACAGCACCCATAAAACTTTCATTTACACACTGGTAATCTATACGCCACCCGATGTTTTTTTCCCTGGCATTAAACCTGTAACTCCACCAGGTATACTGTTCCGGCTCTTTGCAAAAAAAACGGAAAGTATCAATATTTTCATCAGAAAGGAATCCGTCCATCCAAGCCCTTTCTTCCGGCAGATATCCGGGATTTTTTTTATTGGCTTCGGGATTTTTTAAATCAATAGGTTTATGGGCAATATTATAATCTCCGCAAAGAATATAATTTTTTCCTTCATCCCTCAGCTTGCGGCAATGTTCTTTTATAGCCGAACAAAAATCCAACTTATATGGAAGTCTCGCCCCTCCATCCTGACTGTTTGGAAAATAAGCTGAAATTACGGAATAATCCCCAAAATCTGCAGATAAAAACCTGCCTTCATCGTCAAACTCCGGGATCCCCATAACAGAAACAGAACGAGGCTCATCCCTGGTGTATATTGCAACCCCGGAATATCCAGCCTTTTTAGCCGATGCAAAATAACAGTGGTAAAAATTCCCGCTTTCCTTTCCTGCGGGGATATTGAGGATTTCTTCCGGTAACTGTTCTTTTCTTGCTTTTGTTTCCTGGACACACAGCACATCTATATCGTTCCCTGAAAGCCATTCAATGAAACCTTTTTTGCAAACGGCCCTTATTCCGTTTACATTCCATGAATAAATAGTTTTCATTGCCCCCCCTGTTTTTTTACAGACAGTCCGTGTTTAAACATTTGCACCCGGGGACTGCAGGTTGTAGAAAATGGAGATGTTTCCCCTCTTTTTAAGTAGTGATAGGCAACACCTGCAATCATGGCCCCATTGTCTGTACAAAGCCTTAGGGATGGGAAAATACAGTTTATTTCCTTTTCCTCCCCCAGTAATGAACGGAGCCTGGAATTTGCCGCCACCCCGCCACCGGCAACCACAGTTTTTAGTCCGGTCTCCTTACAGGCCTTTATTACTTTCTGGACAAGAATTTTGACCGCTGTTTCCTGGAATGCCGCTGCAATATTCTCCGGTGTTTTAGGGTAGTCTTTGTTCCAAAACTGGTCTATCTGGTTAATAACTGCGGTTTTTAGTCCTGAGTAAGAAACATCGTAAGGTGTCTGCCCTTTATGAATAACCGGAATAGGAAAATCCGCCGCATCAGGATTACCGTTTTTGGCCAGCCTGTCAATGGCAACTCCCCCCGGGTAACCAAAATCATAAAATTTTGCAACCTTATCAAAGGCTTCTCCCACTGCATCATCAATAGTAGTTCCAAGTACTTCGAAATCTTCAAAACTGTTAACCCGGCTTATTATCGAATGCCCCCCGGAAACCAAAAGCCCGATATATGGATATGAAATATCATTCTCCAAATGGGGTGCATACATATGACCGAGCATATGGTTTACAGCAATAAATGGCTTGCCGGTTAACCAGGCAAGGGTTTTCCCGAATGTAAATCCTACAAGCAAAGCCCCCATTAATCCGGGACGGTTTGTGGCTGCAATCCCGTCTATGTCTTTCAATGTAAGTCCGGCCTCTTTCAGTGCCAGTTTTACAACGGGCAAAATCCATTCAGTGTGTTTTCTGCTGGCAATTTCCGGAACAACCCCCTTGTAATCAAGATGAAATGGAATCTGGGTTGCAATAACATTGCTTAATATTTCCCTTCCGTCCCTGACAACTGCACAGGCTGTTTCATCACAGGAGCTTTCTATTCCCAAAATATTCATAACTTCCCCAATGTAATTTAAAGATCAAATCCCTTTCAAATTATAAACTTTCTTCACCACTTTCTTTGTAGTTCAATAGTTCCGTCAAAGTAGTAATTTTATACCCTTGATCAAGTATTTCGGGATAAATATCCAGGATAATATCAGCGATAGACTGGCACCACACATGGCCTATCAAAACGGCACTACCCTTATTTTTTGCAATATTCATACCATCCCGGATAGAAGATACAATGGATTCCCTTTCCTGTATATTATCTATAAACACTGACCTCTCCAAAAATTCCATATCAAGGACCTCTGCCTGTTCCGGAACAACAGTACCTGCCGTTGTCCGTGAATCAAGAAAAATAAGTCCCCGGTCCCTGCAAAACTCCAGTACAGCCTGCATGGCCATAGGATCCTCGGTAATCAAAGACCCCTCATGGTTATTCATTCCTACAACAGGACCGACCTGGTTAGTATTATCAATGAGCAAATCTACAATATCGCTATACCCCATTCCCGGTTTTATTGCACCTGGGCCTGGATCCACCGATAAATTTTTAGCCTGCATGGGCTGGTGCAGGAGCAGTTCCTTTCCTGACTGTCTCACAAGCTCCGCTGCCTTTACAGAATAACCCAATCCAGGCAAAACCGCAATAGTTACGGGAAAGGGAAGGTTTACAATAGGTGTCAAATCTTTAAGATTATGCCCCCCGTCGTCAAAAACAAAAACCAAAAGACCGGCTGTAGAGTCCTGGAGATTACGGTTTTTTTCTTCCATATCTCCGGAGCCGGAATGAATTTCCCCTGGGGTAGAATCCCGGAGCTCCCGGTTTTTTACTTCCCCGGCAGTATTTCCGGAGGCTACTTCCGGATTCCGGACAAAAGATTTATTTTCAACGGACTCCGGTTTTTTTTCTGCATTATCTTCGTAGGGTACGGAACCCTCCGGTTTGGCACCAGTGGGTTCCTGAGCGGAAGGAACATTTTGTGCCGGTCCGGTTTTCCGGCTTTCATTATTTTTCTGTATGTCCGGGATACCGGCAGACGGAACATTTACCTCCGGAAATCCGGATTCGGGGAAATCATCAAAAGTCTCCCCGGAACCCTTTTGCGCCAGAAATTCACCGGTATCACTCCCGTGATGAATTTCACCGGAGGATGGATTTCCAGAAAGAACAGACAAAAAATCCTCTGGAGGTGCTGTAAGTTTTTCAGAATCAGATAAAAAAACCAGAGCTGCAAATCCTGCAACAAGGAACAGGGAAACAACTATCAAAGTTTTTCTGAACGATGAGGTATTCTTCTTTTTAGCGGTTGTTTTTTTCTTGGCAGGAAGTCTGTTATCTTGTTTCACATTTCAAGGATAAATGCCTGTAAAATATTGGTCAAGTAAAAATCACCTACATTTGCAAAAGAGTTTCTAAAAAATACTTTTCATTTTTTCTCAGTTTTTTTACAGCCCTTTGTTCTGTCTGTCTTATTGTTTCCTGGGATACACTGTACCTTGCCGCAAGCTCCTTTAGTGTTGTGCGTTTCAGGGAATAGTCAAGATTAAGTCGCCTGAACAATATTTCATATTCCTTTACTTCAAGAAAGGACTTAAAATAATTTTGAATTGTCCTTCTGGCATTTTCCCTAAGAAGGTTTACTTCAGGATTATACGTATTATCCGGAATCAAATCACCCAAGGAACTGGTATTTTCATCGTCAACTGTTGACTCAATGCTGAAAATCGGTAAGCTAAGGTTAATTAAATCCATAACTTCATGTTCAGGCCGGTTAACCTTGAGGGCTATTTCCTTAACCGACGGGTTCTGTCCCGTTAAAGCCTTAATCTCAATTCTGGCCCTGTTAATCTTGCACAAAAGAATTTCTTTCCTGAAAGGAAGTTTTATCATGTTTCTGTTGCTATAAATCGACCTTGCGATATATTGCTTTATCCACCAGCAGGCATAGGTTGAAAACCTGACTTCAAAAGAAGCCCTGAATTTTTTTGCTGCATTTATAAGTCCAAGGTTGCCTTCCTGAATATAATCCATCAATGAAGCACTGTCTTTTGCATATTTTTTTGCAATATTTACTACAATCCTGAGGTTGGAATTAATCAGTTCTTCCAAGGCTTCTTGGTCATCATTTTCAACCCTAAGTGACAATGCTTTTTCTTCTTCAAAAGTAAGAAGCCTGTATTTCCTTATTTCTTTAAGATACTGGGCCACGGTTCCTTCTGTAAGCATATATTCTCCCTGCAAAAATCTTTTACAGTGAAAAATATGCAATTTCCATGCCAATATTCAAAAACAAATAAAAATTTAAATATACATTGTTTTTCCGTTAAAATTCCAAACCTGGGAGCTGTTTTTTTTTGATGAAAAGGCTGTGTGTACACTTTTTTCTATATTTGAGTATGAATTTTCATACACACAAAAAAAATGTGTTATGTAAATTCATACACTATGAGACAGTCAGAATTTGGGATAAGGGTAAAGTTTCCCGGTCTTTGACTTATAGTAATAATACAAATTATCCGATTTTTCAGCCTTATGGGAAATTAAAGGGATTTTTCCTCCCCCTCCGGGCAAATCAACAGCATAAACCGGCAGGGAAAGCCCTGAAAGCCTTTTTTCGAGCTCGGAATATATCTTTAAACCGTAATCAATAAAGGTTCTAAAATGGGATGTCCCGGGAGCCAAATCAGTCTGAAACAGATACCCGGGTTTTACACCTATAAATACCAACCGGTTAAAAAGTTCTTCCAGAACATCGGGATTGTCGTTTACACCTTTCAGCAAAACGGTCTGGGACTGAACAGGAATTCCGGCATCAATCACCCTCCTGAGGGCTTTTTCCGTTTCCCGGGTTAATTCCCAAGGGTGGTTTATATGAGGAATGAGCCAAAGAGGCCTGTGAGCTTTAAGAGTCTTTATCAAGGTTTTTGTAAACCTTTGCGGCAAAAAGACAGGAGCCCGTGTGCATATTCTTATCAAAACATCATGGCGGAATTTGAACAAATTTCCGAACAGATTTTTAATCCTGAAATCATCATACAAAAGGGGATCCCCGCCGGAAATCAAAATTTCTTTGACTTCTGCATGAGCTTTAAGGTATTCCGCAATTTCAAGCTGTTCTTTTGTTGAAATGAAGCCATCCCCCCTGGACGTATAGCACCGTCTGAAACAGTGCCTGCAATATGAAATGCAGTTTCCTGTAGTCAGCAGCAATACCCGGTTCGGGTACTGGTGTACAAGCCGGGGAAAAACCCTGTATTCAGCCTCCCCCAAAGGATCTTCAAGCTCATTTTCGAGGATATTATCTTCCTCCGGGGATGGGATTAACTGCAGTCTTAAAGGGTTTTTCCCCGGCGGAATTTCGGGGTGTTCTGCCAAAGATTCCCCTAGTTTTCCGGCAAGCCAAGGGTTTATTACAAAAGGCAGCAATCCCCTTTGTTTTAAGGAGTTTATATATTCCTTTTCCTCAAAAGACAATGAAACTATCCCTGGTAATTTGCTTTCGTCATTTATTGACCTTGAAATAAGTTTTTTCCAATAAGGTCTGAAAATCCGGCCCATTTTTTATTGCTAACCCCGCAAGGCTACTAAAGCAAGGATTTTACTGTCGTTCATCATGTTTTCAACCAGACAATATTCATTAGGTTGGTGTGCCATGTCATCAAGAGTACTCCAAACTACAGGGGAAAAACCTTTTTTTCTAAGGTAAGATCCTACGGTTCCTCCGCCGATTCCCACTGGATAAGCCTCCACATTTTTAACAGTCTTTACTGCACCGGATAAAATTCCGATTACAGGGCTGTCTTTTGGGGTTGCCGGTGACTCAACGGCCTGTTCCTCTGTAATAATGATTTTGACCTTGTATCTTTCTTCTGTCTCGGCTTTAATGTTTTCCACTTCCTTTCTAACCATTTCCAGAGAATATTCAGGAAGAATCCTCATATCCATATAAAAAGTTTCTTCGCCGGGAATTGTGTTTACGTTAGGAACGTTTGCTTCTATTTTTGTCGGCTCAAAAGTTGAATAAGGAGGCTCAAAAAGACTGTCGGTTTTATCAAAAATTTTTTCCAAATCATGAAGTTTCAAGGCAAGATAACTTCCTGCCAACCTTGAATTACATCCTAGATCCGGTCTGGAACCGTGGGACTGTTTACCTTTTACGGTTATTTTCAGCCAAAGAAGGTTCTTTTCTGCCACCTCGATTGTCCTGCCTTCCGGGTCTCCACCGTCAGGGATTATAATAAGGTCATCCTTGTTTTTGAATAAAGCGGTATTTTCCAACAAGTACTGAATCCCGTGGGCAGAACCCACTTCTTCGTCTGCGGCAAAAACCAGCCTGATATTAATGGCAGGCTCAATTCCAGCTGTAAAAAAACCTAAAACAGTACCTACAGAAGAAACAAGTCCCTGCTGGTTATCTTCTGTTCCCCTGCCATATATCTTTCCATGCTTGACTTCTGCCTTCCAGGGGTCTGAATCCCACAAACTGCTGTCACCGGGTGGGACTACATCCAAATGGCTTATTATCCACAAATTACGGTCTGTATTTTTTCCATTTATAGTAACCACCATATTCGGCCTGACTCCGGATTTTACCCTCGGATCAGGACTGTTAAAAAACTCGATATTCTTTAAGCCTTTTTCTACCAGCCAGTTTTCCAAAGCCCGTGCCTTTTCCAGCTCCCCCTCGCCTCCTGACTCAGGGGCAAGGGCCGGAATCCCCGTCAAAATGTTTTGTAAGTCAATAAGATCTGGCTCCAGTTTTTCAATAGCTTTAATCACTGTTTTTTCTTTCATTTTGAACTCCTGTTTTTCAATATAGATTCTGAAATTCCTCCAGTTCTCCAGCCGCCTTTTCCCATCTGGCTGTTGCCTCCTGGATTTCATTTTCTTTTTCCGTTATTTTTTCCTGAACCTCCCGGCTTTTTACCGAATCCGAATACACATCTTTCTTGGAAAGGAACTCTTTCAGTTCTTTCAGCTCACATTCCAGTCTGTCAATTTCCTGTAACAGGAGTTCTTCTTCTTTTTCCAGTTTACGTTTCAGGGATTTTTTTTGTTTTTCCTGCTGGTAATTTCCCAAGGTCTTTCCCTGAAGCTCCTCTTTTTTTCCGGATACCACATTTTCCTGCAAGTCTTTTTCAATCTGCTCAAGATAATAGGAATAATTACCAGGAAAATATTTCGCTGTACAACCGGTTCCCAAAGAATTTTCCCTACTGCTTTTAAGTTCAAGAACAGAGGTTGCAGCCTCCTGTATAAAACCCCTGTCATGGGAAACAAAAACCACTGTTCCGTCAAAATTCTTTAGGGCATCAAGAAGTACATCCTTTGAAGCCATATCCAGATGGTTTGTAGGTTCATCAAGAATCAGCAGGTTAACCGGGGTCAAAAGGAGTTTTAATAACGCAAACCGGCTTTTTTCCCCTCCGGACAGAACATCAAGTGACTTAAAAACATCGTCCCCTCTGAATAAAAATGCTCCCAGCATATCCCTCAATTTAGGAATAAGCTCCAAGGGAGAAGAACTTTCCAAGGCCTCCAAAATAGATTCATGTCCGGATACTGTTTCACCGCTGTCTTGAGAAAAATATCCCGGCAAAACACCGGAACCTAATGTAACTTTACCGGAATAATTTTTATCTACTCCTGCAAGAATACGGAGCAGGGTGGATTTTCCGGCACCGTTTTTTCCGGTTACCACAAGTTTCTCATTTTTTTCAAGGGTGAATGAAAGGTTGTCTATAACCAGCCTTTCGCCGTATGATTTGGTGAGATTTTCAAGCTGTAATACGATTCTTCCCGATTTTGGAGCCTGGGGAAAAGAAAAGTGTATTTTTTTAAGATGTTCAGGAAGCTCAAGCTTTTCCATTTTTTCCAGTTTTTTTATTCTTTCCTGAACCATGGCAGCCTTTGTTGCCTTATACCGGAAGCGGCGGATTATATCTTCATTCTTTTTTATTTCTTCCTGCTGTTCCTGATAACGCTTAACCATCTGCCGGTTTTCTTCTATACGGAATTTTTCGTAGTCTGAATAGTTCCCGGTAAAATGTCTTAACTCACCGTTAAAGAGCTCATAAACTTCCCGGACAGTTGTATCAAGAAAATACCTGTCATGGGATACAAGCAAAAATCCACCTTTAAAATTATTCAGCCATTTTTCCAGCCAGTTTCGGGCTTCCAAGTCCAAGTAATTGGTAGGCTCGTCTAAAAGCAGTATATGGGGGGACTTGAGAAGGGCCTTTGCAAGGGCTATACGCATCTGCCAGCCCCCTGAAAATTCATCTGTCAACCGGTTAAAATCTTCTTTTTGAAACCCGAGACCAACCAAAACCTTTTCCATCAGGATTTCCCTTTGATTCCAATCTGATTCTTCCAGCTCAGACTGAAGCCGGTGGTATTCCTCCAGCAAAAAAGAGGTTTTTTTTTCGTCTAAATCCCGGTCTTTTAACTTTCCTCCGATTTCGTCCATCTTTTTCAGGATTTCTTCGCCGGCTTCAAAAGCCCGGGAAACTTCGTTTATAAGAGTTTCTCCCTTGTGGATAATTCCACTTTGTGGCAGGTAAACAATCCTTGTATCCTTTTCCACGGCCCTTTCCCCTGTATCAGGGGGAATAAATCCAGCAAGGACCTTCATAAGCGTGGACTTGCCGGAACCATTAGCCCCGGCAAGAGCAGCTTTTGTCTTAGAGGACAAATTTACGGTTACATCTTTTAATATTTCCCTGGGTCCAAAAGCAAGGGAAACTCTTGAAAACTGGACAAAGGCCATTAATAAACCCCAAGCTGGTACATAAATCCGGAATCAGAATCACCACTGGAATTTTCCTGGGCTGTAAAGAACAAAATCAATGGGGAAATTTTCCGGTTTTGTACCACATTGTTCCTGATGTTGCTTTCAGGAATTTCTTCCAGCCGGATTCCGTTTTCTTCAAGCCGGTAAAGGAAACTGACTTTTTTTTGGGAACTTTCAAAATTAAACGAAATAACCCCGTCATAGCTGTCCTTTAATGAATTCCCCAGAAAATATTCAAAGCTTACCAATCCTGAACTTCCTGAACCGGAAGGAATTACCGAAGGACTGAGAAGCTGGTACCCGCTCCAAAGGAAATGCCCTCCTGAAAGGAACTGCAGCTGTCCGTAGTTTGAGCTATAATATGAAGAAGACAAGGCAAGGATTTTACTGAATAAAGTGTCCCTTCTATCATTTTCCTGCTGAATGATTTCCTCCGGAGTAATATCCAGTGCTACAAAGAAAAGATTCAATGGAACTCCGTCTTTATCTGTACATTGCACCAACAGGGTATCAGAACTTCTTACTGTCATTTTTACCGAGGTTCCGTCAAACCGGTACACCTTATCCCCTTCCTTGGAGATTCCTGAAAAAGGTACCGACAAGGAAAAGCCGTCCACAGAGATTCTTACCACACCGGCCTGCTTTCCGGGGAAGAAACCGTAACCCGGATTTATTTCCTGTAGATTAACCCGTTTAGAAGAAAGCATCTCCCGGTAGGAATCCGGATACCAGTTTTTTGAAAGCACCTCGGTTAATACAGTATCCTCTGTATCAACAGTTGTGTTCAAATTAACTGCCCCTTCATCATTCTCATCATATAGCCTTAAATTATATGAAAACACCCAGCCTTTCACACCATCGTCCGTAAGGGCGTAAAGCCAATCCCCTTCCAGGGCTGTGGAACCAGACATAACAGGAGCCCCTTCGCCTTTTTTAAGGATTTTAATCCTCTGCCCTTCCCTCAAGCGGTACACCCTGTCAGAAAGATTTTCAGGCACACTGCGCATAGGCAACCCGTCTTTTACAGTTTCTGCATAAATATGGGTATACTCACCTAATTGGGCAGAATACTCCCTTGCCGCTTTTTTTGATTTAAAAAGCTCAATCTGCCAAAGCGGTATCTCCATCTTATCTTCCTTTGAGTCCCCTGTTCCGATAACATAAACATGACTGATATTCGATTTAATATAAACCGGAACAATATCACCGGAATATAGTTCCTGATCAGGAAGAGACCACAGCAGAACCCCGTATCCCAAAAGGTTAGAGCAGGAAGTTGCCATCATCAAAAGAAAAAAAATTAAACAAATCAGCATTACAGCCGGGATTTTTCTATTCATTCTAAACTCTCTTTTACATAGATATGCAGAACATTTTATCACATTTATATGGTTTTTAAAAGCATTGAAGAAGAAATACTCATGATGTAAAATGTCAGGGGGCATAAAAAGGAAATATGTATAAAGAGGATTTTAATGGATTTATTTGAAAACATAAAAACTAAACACGAGCCCCTTGCTGCAAGAATGAGACCCCGGAATCTGGATGAATACATTGGGCAGGAGGGAATCATCGGTACGGGAAGACTCTTACGCCGTGCTATTCAGGCAGACCAACTCACTTCGGTAATATTTTACGGGCCGCCAGGAACCGGAAAAACCACTCTTGCCAAGGTAATTGCCAATCACACAAAAAGCAGTTTTCAAAGTCTTAATGCCGTTCTTTCCGGAATACAACAGATAAGGGAAGCAATCAGTGCAGCCGAAGAAAAGCGGAATTTGTATCAAAAGAAAACGATTCTTTTTGTTGACGAAGTCCACAGGTGGAACAAGGCCCAGCAGGATGCCCTGTTACCCTGGGTAGAAAACGGAACCTTTATTCTAATCGGGGCAACAACTGAAAACCCTTTTTTTGAGGTAAACAGGGCATTAGTAAGCAGGAGCCGGGTTTTCCGCCTTGAACCTTTAAAACAGGACGAGCTTTACAAAATAGCCTGGCAGGCAATCAAGGATAAGGAGCGGGGATACGGGCTTTACGATGTCAGTTTTCAAGCAGGAGCTTTGGAGCACCTGGTGGAAACGGCTTCAGGAGACGCAAGGAGTCTTTTAAATGCCCTGGAGCTGGCAGTGGAAACAACACCGGCAAAATGGCCCCCCGCCCCCGGGGAAAAAATATTTATTTCAATGGAAACAGCGGAGGAATCCATACAGCAAAAGGTAGTTCTTTACGACAAGGACGGGGACTATCACTATGACGTTATAAGCGCATTTATAAAATCCCTCAGGGGCCGAGACCCGGACGGAGCCTTGTACTGGATGGCAAGAATGATCGCTGCCGGAGAAAGTCCGGATTTTATTTTCAGGCGTATGCTGATTTCGGCGGCGGAAGATACGGGTCTTGCTGACCCGCAAGCCATCACTGTGGTTGAAAGCTGTGCCGCAGCCTTTGACCGGGTTGGTTTACCGGAAGGCAGATTCTTTTTAACCCAAGCTGCACTTTACCTTTCCACCTGCCCTAAATCCAACAGTTCCCTGGCTTTTTTTGATGCCCTTTCTGCCGTAGAAAAGGAAAACGAAGAAATCCCTAATCATCTTAAAGACGGGAGCAGGGACAGTAAGCAACTGGGACATGGACAAGGTTATCTGTATCCCCATTCCTACCACAATCACTGGGTTCCCCAGCAATATTTGCCGGACTCCTTAGCGGGAAGGGTCTTTTACAAACCTTCTTCCCAAGGATATGAAGACACTATCAGAAAAGAAGTTCTCTCCCGCAAGGAAGCCCAGATAGCAGACCTACTCAATTCAAAGAATACACATACAGAAGAAGCCCTGGCATTTTCCCCGGGAGACACACTAAAAGAAGAGTGGATAAAACGCACAGAGAGAAATGTTCAGGACGAACTTATTTTGATAAAAAACCATATTTTTGAGATGGCTGCACCTAAGCGCACCCACCGTAATTTAATTGTAGGAGCAGACAACGGTTTATATCTTTGGGAATCTTTAAGAAAGAGCCCGGAAGGACTTACAATAGGATTGTGCTATTATAAGTCTTCCCCCGGGATTCTTTTGGAATACAGTAAATTCCTGGAAGAAATGGAAAGACCGGAACTATATTATCTGGAAACCTGGAATGAAGAATCAATAAACAGCTTTGGAGACCAAAGGGAACAGGGAACAAAAAACCTCAAAT
>JADIMM010000121.1 GCA_017694795.1 Candidatus Gallitreponema excrementavium | reverse complement strand
GTTTTGTCGGTTATTCCTTCATACCTTATCCAGTACTTGATTTTACTTTCCGGTTTCAGGCTTGGTGGATTTTTGGGAATAGTTTTTGATTCTTTTGTTTCTTCCGCACTGGTAGAAGAAACAGTGAGACTTGTTTTTATTCTTTTAGGGACTAAAATTGTATTAAGCCGGTTCAGGCTTAAAAATTATTCCCTTGTACTGCTTTCTGCATTGTCAGGACTGGTTTTTGGTTCCATAGAGAATATTTTGTACGGGATTTATTCTCCCCAGGCTATTGTTTTAAGGATTTTTACCTCTGTTATCCTTCATGGGGTATGTGGTTTTCTGGTGGGAAAGTACATAATCCTTATGTTGGATAACGAAAAAAAAGAAGGAGTTTTTTTTCTTGTTCTTGCCTGGGCCGGACACGGAATTTATAATTTCTTTATCCAGTTGCCTTATTTTGACGGAAATTTTCCTCCCTTTGTTTTTAGTTTTGGGGTTCTTATTTTTATGCTGCTTTTTTGTTTTTTCCTTGCCAGGGATATTACTGATTAGAGTTGCTTTCTTGTTTTGCTCTGCCTTGACACCCTGATGTAAAATAAAGTAGAATTTCACAATTTAACAGATTTTTTTTATTTTTTTTCAGGAGTGGTAAATGGCTTATTATTTTGAAGAACCGTCCCATACTTTCGGGGAATATCTTTTTGTTCCTGGTTATACATCGGCTGATTGCAGGCCTGAAAACACCAGTTTGGTTACACCCTTGGTAAAATTTAAAAAGGGTGAAGAGTCTCCCATAAAGATGAATATCCCCCTTGTATCAGCTGTAATGCAGGCTGTTTCTGATGATAAAATGGCCATTGCCCTTGCAAAGGAAGGGGGAATATCTTTTATTTACGGTTCCCAAACCATAGAGAACCAGGCTGCCATGATAGAGCGGGTAAAAAGCTATAAAGCCGGATTTGTTTCTTCTGATTCAAACCTCCGGCCAGACCAGACTCTCCGGGATGCAATAGCCTTAAAAGAAAAAACCGGTCATTCTACAATTGCTGTTACCGAAGACGGCACACCCAACGGAAAACTCCTCGGAATTTTGACCAGCAGGGATTACAGATTGAATTACTCACCTATGGATGGAAAAGTTTCCGACTTTATGACACCATTTAAAGATTTGATAACTGGAAAGGAGGGAATTTCTCTTTCTGAAGCAAATGACCTTATCTGGAAGCATAAACTTAATACTCTTCCTGTGATTGATTCCCAGGGCAGAATGGTTTCCATGGTTTTCAGGAAGGATTATGCCAGTCACGAGGCTCATCCCCTTGAGCTTCTGGACAGCAGGCACCGGTATGTGGTGGGTGCCGGAATCAATACAAGGGATTACATGGACCGGGTTCCGGCACTTTTAAAAGCCGGTGTGGATGTTATGTGCCTTGATTCTTCCGAAGGATTTACCGAATGGCAGTCCAGGGCATTAAAAGACATTCATTCTACTTTTGGGGAAAATGTCCGTGTTGGGGCTGGAAATGTTGTTGACCGGGACGGGTTTATGTTTCTTGCAGAAGCCGGTGCTGACTTTGTTAAGGTTGGCATTGGGGGGGGTCAATCTGTATTACCAGGGAACAGAAAGGAATCGGCAGGGGGCAGGCAACTGCCACTATTGAGGTTGCAAAGGCCCGGGACGAGTATTTTAAGAAAACCGGGATTTATATTCCTGTTTGCTCTGACGGCGGGATTGTCCATGATTACCATATCACCCTGGCTCTTGCCATGGGCGCCGATTTTGTAATGCTTGGAAGATATTTTGCCCGTTTTGACGAAAGTCCTACAAACAAGCTGATTATAAACGGAAATTATGTTAAAGAGTATTGGGGTGAAGGTTCCAACAGGGCAAGAAACTGGCAGCGTTATGATATGGGTGGAGCCTCCAAACTATCATTTGAGGAGGGGGTTGATTCCTATGTGCCCTATGCAGGAAGCCTGCACGATAATGTTAATATGAGTATGAGCAAGGTAAGGCACACAATGTGTAATTGCGGTGCCTTGACAATTCCTGAGTTGCAGGAAAAGGCAAAGATAACCTTGGTTTCCCCTGCTTCAATTGCAGAAGGCTCGGCTCACGATGTTATCGTGAAAAATCCAAGCATCAGGGCTGAATAGACTTTTCCCTGTGACGGAACAGAAAAGGCGGATTGCTTTTTAACAGCGCTCCGCCTTTTTTTTGTAAAGATTTCCGGGGCTTATAAGTCTCAGGTTGTTTTTTGACCGGTTACGGCAACTCTTACAATATTAGTGTTTCCGGCGGTATCAAGAGGATAGCCTGCCACAAGGACAACCACATCCCCGTCTTTTGTAATTCCTGCTTTTTTTGTACATTCCACGCTGTGCATGAAAAGTTCTTCCAGGTTTTGTTTATAATTAGCAAAGATAGGGTACACTCCCCAGCTCAGGGAAAGCTGGTGGTATGTTTTTACTTCCGGAACTGCAGCAACAATGGGCATTGCAGGTCTGAATTTTGAAACAAAACGGGCTGTCCTTCCATATTTTGTAATTGCGATTATTGCCTTTGCCCTTATGTCCCTGGCAGTTGTACAGGCTGCGTCACATACAGCGTTAGTAATATTTTTTGAATCTTCTTCGTATTGGGCATTTTTAAACCTGTTCATATAAAAAGCGTCAAATTCTGCCTGTTCTGCAATTTTTGCCATGGCTCTTGTAGCTTCTATGGGGTATTTTCCGGCAGCAGTTTCCCCGGAAAGCATTATCGCAGAAGTGCCGTCAAAAACTGCATTTGCTACATCGGATATTTCAGCCCTGGTGGGTCTTGGATTGTTTATCATTGATTCCAGCATCTGGGTTGCAGTTATTACAACTTTCCCTGCGGAAAAGCACTTCTGGATGAATTCCTTTTGCAGGCCGGGAAGTCTTTCAAAGGCAACCTCTACACCCATGTCGCCCCGTGCCACCATTATCCCGTCTGAAAGGGCTAAAATCTTATCAAAATTTTCCACTCCTTCTGTGTTTTCGATTTTTGAGATTATTTTTATGTCTTCCCCTCCGTTTTCCAAAAGAAAGTTTTTGAGGATTGTCACATCGTCAGGGTTTCTTACAAAGGAAGCTGCGATAAAATCCACATCATTTTCTATGCCGAATAAAATATCCTTTTTGTCGACTTCGCTAAGGTAGGGCATATCCAAGTGCACGAGAGGTATATTGATACTCTTGTTATTTGAAATTTTCCCCCCGTGGACTACTGTGCATATAACATCTGTAGCTGTTGTTCCGGAAACACACAGTTCTATGTTTCCGTCATCTACGAGTATCCTTACACCTGTAAAAACCTGCTTGGGAAGATCTTTGTATGTTACAGAAACTTCTTTGTTAGTACCTGTAACTTCCCTTGTGGTAAGGATAAAATCATCTCCATCGTTAATTATTACGCTGTCGTTTTCAAACTTACGGACCCTGATTTCAGGCCCTTTTGTATCCAAAAGAATTGCCAGCGGGGCTCCGGTTTCAAGGCGTATTTTTTTTATCAAGTCAATGTTTTCTTTGTGGTATTCATGGTCGCCATGGGAAAAATTCAATCTGGCAACATTCATTCCTGCATAAACCAGTTCTTTTAAAGCCGACTCGCTTCTTGTAGCTGGTCCGATGGTACAAACAATCTTTGTCTTTCGCATATAATCTCCGGAAAAATATCAAATATGTCTTTATTGTAATATCAGAATAGCAGATTTAACAATAAATATTTAGGGTATTTTGTAGATTTTACAAAAGAAGTTTTTACCACAGCACCGTTTTCGTATACTATGTCAGCACCAACACCGATGTGGCATATTTTTTTTACCAAATCAGGGGAAGAAAAAAGCGTCAGAGACGGGGCAAACAAAAAGAACTTAATTTCCTTTTCCAGATAAAACCGTTTGATTTTTGCCAGTATCGAAAAAGGCGGATTGTCCAGAACAAGGCAGCCTTCGGGGTAATTAAAGTTTTCAAAATCCCCGCCGGGATAAAAAGGCCTTACGATTATTTCAGGATTTATTCCGTACCGGTTGCAAACCCAGTCTTTTATAACCTCATACACTTCAGGCGGGGTATAGCAGTCGTCGGTTGTTTTTTTCGGCTTGAATTTTTCAACAAAGCCCTCGTAGTCGTTAAATTTTGCATGGTCCATACTTTTTTTACTCTACCCAAAACGCAAAAAAAAACCTCTAAAGTTGGCAAAAAACTTGACAAAATCCCTTTATAGGGTTACATTTATACTAGCTTGGAGTTGTGGAGATCTGGCCGGTGTAACCGACCACCACAAATGCCCAAGATGAACAACCGTGTCGAGTGCCCCTTTTTTGGTTCAAGGTGCGGTTGTTTTTTGTTTAAATCTCTGATAAAACACCCTGAAAATAAACTAAAATCTTTTCTATTTTTCCACTTCTTTTTTGTCTTCGTTTGGCTGTATCAATTAAAGTTTTTAGTGGTACATCTGTGTCCGGTATTTGCAGAAATACAATCCGAGCCCTTTGATGAGCGGCTTTTTTTATCTCATTGTCTACAGCTGTTTGTGTTCCATTATTAAGTTGTTTTATTTCGCCTATCTGATTGTCTATGAGAATATCTGGATTTTTAATTTTATCGAGATAACTTTTTGGCAATAAATAAACCATGTGTCCATTGTCAGCCATAACCTTTGCCGCCGTCATTTCTTTTGCGCTGTATTCCCAGTTTTTTGACGCCTCCACATATCCGCCTTTTTTCCCTTTGTATTTCAAATCATACCCCTGCAAGAGCTCTTTCTGATAATTCAGCATATCCATGTCATAGGCCTGCTGCAAAATATTCCCCCAAAGCCCGAACGCTTCAGCCTGTGCCTTCATGGATTCCGTAAGCTTCCACCAATTGCCGTTATCCACCGGATTCCCGCCAAACCCTTCTTGCGGCTTGAAAGTTTTAAATCTGGAAATATCCTGATAAAAAGGGTTGTTACACAAAACTAAAATAACTCTAAAATATTTTTTTAAATTTTCTTCTTAAAGTATTCTACCCTTTAAAAAAATGTGATACAGTAGTTACCATACGGGTAGGCTACCCGGAGACATAACAAAGCTGCCGTTGACAGATAGCATTTCATGTAATGGAGAAAGTAGATGGTTCAGAATAACAGTTCTGCAAGCACCAATCAGTATTACATTACTAGGCAGGATTCAACAGAGTCGAATGCACGAAGTTATCCTAGGAAATTCCCTTTTGCATTGGCAAAGGCAAAGGGATCGTGGGTTCAAGATGTAGAGGGAAATCAATATCTTGATTTTTTATGTGGAGCAGGAACCCTTGCTCTTGGGCATAATTATCCGGAAATCAATCAGGCAATGATTGATTTGTTGGTCGGGGACTTTCCCCTGCACACTTTGGATTTGACTACGGCAGTGAAAGATGAGTTTGTACATACTCTTTTAAGTCTTCTTCCTTCCCCTTTGCGGGAAAATGCCAAAATCCAGTTTTGCAGCCCATCGGGAACAGATGCTACTGATGCAGCATTGAAGCTTTGTAAAACCGCAACCGGGCGTTCTTCTATAATTGCATTTCAGGGCGGGTATCATGGAATGGGTCACGGAGCTTTGGCTTGCACCGGAAATTTGGGTGCTAAGTCCAAGATAAACGGTCTTATGCCGGAGGTACAGTTCATGCCCCTGCCTTATTCTTACCGCTGTCCTTTTGGATTGGGTGGAGAAAAGGGGTTGGACGCAGCCTGTGCTTTTTTTGAAAGAACCCTTAAAGATCCCGAATCCGGGGTTAAAAAGCCTGCTGCTGTGATAATTGAACCTGTTTTAGGCGAAGGAGGGGTGATTCCCGTTCCTTTTAAATTCATGCAGACAATCCGCCGTGTTACCGAGGAACTTGATATTCCCATGATTGTGGATGAGATTCAGTGCGGGATAGGTAGAACCGGAAAATTCTACGCCTTTGAGTATTCCGGTATTGTTCCGGATGTGATTCTTTCATCCAAGGCAGTTGGCGGTTCCCAGCCTCTTGCTGTAGTTATTTATAATAAGAAGTTGGATGTTTGGACTCCCGGAGCCCATGCCGGCACATTCCGTGGAAACCAACTTGCCATGAAGGCTGGTACAATCCTGATAAAAAAAGTTTCAGAGCCGGATTTTCTTTCTGATGTTAAAAGAAAGGGGCAGATTACTATTGACAGGTTGACAGCCCTTAAAAACAGGGTTTCCATAATCGGTGATGTCCGGGGCCTGGGGCTTATGATAGGCGTGGAATTTATAGACCCTAACGGCGGAAAGGATATTATGGGGAAATTTCTTCCTTCCGGAGAAATTGCCTCAAAGGTTCAGAAACTGTGTTTTGAAAACCATTTTATCATGGAAAAAGGCGGAAGAAACGGCTCCGTTATGAGGTGTCTTTGTGCCCTTAATGTGACGGATGAAGAAATTTCCAAGGCCATGGAAATCTTTGAAAAATGCGTAATTGAGGTTGATGCCCTTGTTGGAAAATAACCTTTTTCTTACTGACAACCCAGAGTCAAAGGCGGAGTACCGCCGTATTATAGGGGACACTGTTTCTGCTGTTGTTGAGGCTTTTGATTCTCCTAAGGCTTATGAGGGGCCGGAACCTTTCCGGCTTAAAAAACTAGTTGAGATGGAGCAGCTTCTTCCTGACCATGGGTTGGGCTGGGAAAAGGTTCTGGACAACCTTAAAACTGTGGTTCTTCCGAATTTTTTGCGGACTTCTTCCCGGGATTATATGGCACACCTTCATAGCCCGGGGACAATAGAAAGTATTGCCGGCGAGTTGATTCTTTCGACTTTTAACCAGTCAATGGATTCCTGGGATCAGTCTCCTGTTGCCACCGAGATTGAAGTACAGGTTGTGAAATGTCTTTGCAAAATGTTCGGTTATGGGGAAAATTCCGACGGTGTTTTTACTTCAGGGGGCTCCCAGTCCAATTTTTCCGGGATTACATTGGCAAGGGACTGGTATTGTTCGGCAAATCTCAATCATGATATCCAAAAAAAGGGACTGCCTTCCTGTAGCAGCAAATTCCGCATTTATACCTCTGAAATTTCCCATTTTTCAGTGGAAAAAACCGCCCACCTTTTGGGCTTGGGGTACGATTCGGTTGTAAAGGTTCCTGTAAACGAAAAACAACAGATGGATTTTGACAGTCTGGAAAGGCTTGTAAAGAAGGATGCGGCATCCGGTAATCTGCCTGTGTGTGTTGTATGCACCTTTGGGACAACGGACTTTGGAAGTATTGATCCGGTGGAAAAAATCCGTAAGCTTTGTGATGAATACAAGATGTATCTTCATGGTGATGCAGCCTATGGCAGCGGGGTTATTCTGTCGGAAAAATACCGGGAAAAACTTGCAGGAATTGAGCTTTGTGATTCCATAACGGTTGATTTTCATAAAATGTTTCTTCTTCCTATAAGTTGCAGTGCAGTGCTTGTAAAAGATAAAAAAAATCTGGATTTTTTTACAATAAGGGCTGACTATCTTAACCGGGAAGAAGACGAAGAGGACGGATACACCAATCTTGTGGACAAGTCCATTCAGACGACCCGCCGCTTTGATGCCTTAAAGGTATGGATTTCATTTCAGATGAGGGGAAAGGACGGGTGGTCGGAAATTATCACAAAATCTATGGAAAACGCAAGATATTTTTACGGCTTGCTCAAAGAACAGCCTGATTTTGAGGTTGTTACCGAACCCGAAATCAGTTCTGTTGTTTTCCGGTTTGTTCCGGAAGGTAAATCTGACGGAGAGGAAGCAGATGCGGTTAACAAAAAAATCCGCCGTTCCTTAATCCACGAAAAGGGGATTGTTATCGGACAGACTGTGTGCCGGGGCAGGGTTCAGCTTAAATTTACACTTTTAAACCCTCTTCTTTCCCGGGAGAATCTTGAGGAAATGATGGGTGTAATAAGGGCGTTGGGAAAAAGCTTTTAGCCCTAAAATAAAAAAGCGGGGTGCACTTCACTTCATTCACACAACCCGCTTTTTTATTTGTAAGGTATTCAGCAAAATTCCAAACCCAATGCCTTTTTGTCCCGGATAGCAGGGACAGGGACTGTCTGTTTAGTTGGATTCACTCTTTTAAGTACCAGTCAACTTTTTTTGTAATTACCATCAGAATGACAACTACAGCAAATAATCCTATGCTTCCGATTAAAAGGGCAAAGTCTTCGGCTTGTAAGGTGCCAAAGAGGAAAACATAGGATATTACCTGTACTACAGCCAGCATTCCACCCCATTTGATGTTTTTAAATATTGCGGTTCCATAAAACAATGTAGCTCCCACAACACAAAGGGCGGAAATAAGATAGCTTGTCCCAAAGGCAAGGTGTTCTGAAATTGAAAGCAAAAGAAGATAAAAAAGTACATCTGCAATTCCCATAAGGCAGTATTGCACCGGATGGATTTTTATTCTGGTAAAGAGTTCGCAGATAAAGATTGAAAGGAACGGAACGAGCAAAAACAGGAAGGCATATTTTATACTCCGGTATGTTTTTTGATAGGTGTTGACCGGAGTAAAAAGCTCTATGCTTATATTTTCCCCTTGTTTACCGCCGTTACAAATCCAGCTTTGCGGGAAAACAGTACTAAGCCCCGGAATATTCCATTTCGCGGAAAAACCTTCTTCGTTTATTATTCTCTCATTGGGGAGCCAGCCTCCTGAGAAGCTGGGAGTTTGCCATTCCGAAGAAATGTTGAATTTATTGTCTGCCCCCAAAGGCTGGAGCCGCAAAACCTCCCCGCCCTGGATTTTCAGTGTTCCGGAAACTTCAAATTCTGACTTTACCACACCGCCTGGAAGTTCAAAGAATAAAGTCCTCTCCCCGGTTCTTTCCGTAAAATCATCAAATGGGGAACTGTTTTCCTGAATTACAGGACTGGTTTCAAGGCTGGTGTTTCCAATATTAAAAACAGGCAGCTCTGTAAGGATTTTCCGTCTGGAAACACCCAAGAGCAAAAGCCCCTGGTCCCAGAGAATATTATCAGGCGAAATATCAAGACTTTTATAATCCACAGGTTTGAATGTTGCGTTTAAATTAAGATTACCGGTAAAAACCGGAATTTTAAAAATTCCTCTGTTCAGGTAGTAAGGGAAAATTTCACCTTCTATTCTGTATTCTTCCGGGGTTGTAATTATGTATCTTTTTATCTGCCTTACTATTGTCTTTGGTTCAGAAGTTGTTGCGGAACTACCTTGAACTTGTTCTTCTACATAATCAATATATGGTAATGCCATTACAAGCCCTTGGATTTCGGGATTGCCACCTAAGGGTTCCAGTATGGAATCTACGGCTTCATTCTGGTAGCGTTCCCTGTCACGGATAAGTGAGCTTATAAACCCCAGGGGGATCAGGAACAACAAAAGAAGAATAATAATCAAAAAGGGTTTTGCCCCGGTTTCTGAAAGCGTTGATTTTAACTTTTCTTTCATAAGTGGCTCTCCTTAAAATTTGTTCCTTCAATGCTAAAGGCATAAACCTGTTTTGTAAAGTTTTTTCTGTATTCTTTATACAGCCAGTGATAGTTTATTAAATTACCGTTGTTTTCCGTATGGTATGAATCTAATCTTTAAGTTTTTTCTCATTTATGGTATGTTAATAACATGAATATTATGAAAATCAAGATTCTTTTTACAACTGCCTTTTTTGTTGTTCTGTTTTCCTGTTCGGAGTCTGCGGAAATGTACAAACCGTCCATGACACCGGATGAGGCCCAGAGGCTTGAGACAGCAGAGAAATTTATTTCTGCCGGTAAGTATTTATCGGCTTTTAATGCTTTAGGTGAAGAAAATACTTCCGAAGCCATCATAGAAAAAAAAGTTGAAATTTGTCTTGACCGGAATGTTGGAGCCGTTCTTAACCAGAAATTTGCCCTGGTGGACTTGGAAGAAGGGGAGACCCTGGAAGAAAAAAAACAGGAACCATTTAAAAGAGAGTATATAGAATTTAACCCTCCGGAAATTATTGCAGGGTACGAAATGGCAAACGGAAAGTCTCCCTTGCTTCAAAAGGTTTTGGCCCTTTATTATGTTGATGTTTTAATGGGATACCCGGGAAATTGGATTCTTCCTGATTCCGAAGTGGTTGCCCTGGCACTTAATTCCTTTGATTATTCAGAAAAGAATAATTGCTTTGATGGGTTTTCCTTAGGGCAGCATGCCCAGTTATTGTTGTATGTAGGAAAATACGAGGCCGCTGCCGGAAAATACAAAGAATCCCTTAAACTTGAGCCGGAAGATCCCTTTGTGTGGTATTCTTATGCGGTGGCACTTTTATCATTTGGGGATTATAAAGAAGCCGAAAAAGCCGCCGAAAAATCTGCCCTGTATTTTGAAGGGGATCCCCGCAGCCAGGCCGATGCCACCCTTTTGGCGGTTGAGGCCCTCGAGTCTGGCGGAAATCTGAAAGCTGCTGAAAAGAGACTCTTGGAATCTGATAAAAAGAATCCGGGATATCTTTACAATTATCTTTCCCTCTGTGAACTTTATTTAAAACAGGAAAATATTTCAGAAGCAGAAAAATATGCTGTACTTTTGTTGCACAGAGCTCCCCATGATGTAAGGACAATGCAGAATATTTCCCAGACCTATATTATCCAGGGGAAAATTCCTGAGTTAAACAGCTTAATTGAAAATCTGTTGGAAGAATTTTCCACGGACAGTTGGGCTAAAGGCTATATTTATCTGTTTCAGTCTGAGGCCTTTTTATACACCGGCGGGAAAATGGAAGAGGCAGAAAAGGCGTTGGATAACGCCCAGGTTTCTTTGGAGAAAGCAGGGAAATACGATGAGATTATCCAGCACTACATTGAAGGCAAAAGGGAAGTTTTTAAATAGAATATTTGGGTATTGTAAATGGGGGTTATAGAAATTGTTATCCTTGCCTTGGGCTTATCAATGGATGCTTTTGCAGTTTCCGTTTGCCGGGGGCTATCGTTAAATAAAATCACTTTTAAGGATATGTTTATTGCCGGGATTTGGTTTGGTGGTTTTCAGGCTCTGATGACAGCAGCAGGATTTTTTTTGGGCTCAACATTGTCAGGCTTGATTTCAGACTTTGACCATTGGATTGCCTTTATCATTCTGTGTTTTTTGGGACTTAACATGATAAAAGAGGGCTTGGAAGATGGGTTTGGCAATGGAAAGGAAAAAGAAACAGAAGTGCAAAAAGATTCCGACAGGAAATCTGTCCTTGGATTTAAGACCATGTTTTTCCTGGCTGTAGCCACCAGTATTGACGCCCTCGCTACCGGTATAACACTGGCCTTCCTTAATGTGGGCATTTTATTTCCTGCTTTTGTAATAGGTGGAATAACCTTTTTACTTTCCGCCTGGGGGATAAAATGTGGCAATGTCTTTGGTTCAAGATACCAGTGGAAGGCAGAGCTTGCAGGGGGGATTATCCTAATCCTGATAGGGCTTAAAATCCTTTTGGAGCATTTAGGTGTTTTTGGGGCGTAATTTTCAGAAGAGAAGTTCCGCGTTTTAAAGGATTTAATCCTGTTTCATAGACCTGCATCTTTCAATAGTTTTTTAAAGTCTCCAGGAAGGTTTGCTTTAAGGCAAAGTTTTTCTCCTGTTACAGGATGGGTGAATGAAATTTCTTCTGCATGAAGCATTGTCCTGGGAACAGCTGTTTTTCCGTATTTTAATTTTCCTCCGTACAGGCTGTCACCCAAAATTGGCAGGTTTTCTGAGGCAAGGTGGACTCTGATCTGATGTGTTCTCCCGGTTAGAGGAACCGCCCTTATAAGGACTGTACAGTTCCTGAACCCCAGAATCTCAAAGTCCGTTTTGGAGTATTTTTCTTCTACTCCGTTCCGGTTTTCCGTAACAATGCCCCATTTACACTGCCGGGATTTTGGGCTGGTTCTTTTCATAAAACCGGAAACAGTAAAGCTTTTATTTATGCCTGGTTTTTCAGCAAAAGAAAGGGCAAGGTATTTTTTTGTAAGATTATGGTTGGAAAAAATATCAAACATTTCTTTGTTTATGTTACGGTTTTTTGAAAAAACAACTACTCCTGAAGTTTCCCTGTCCAGCCTGTGAAGTACTCCTGCATAAGGAATGTTTTTCTGCCCTGATTTTTTCCATAGGTAATTTTTTACCTCGTAATGAAGGTTATTGCGGTCTTTTACAATTACGGCCTCTGTAGGAAAACAAGGAGGCTTGTTTACTGCAATCAGGTATTCATCTTCATAAATTACATCCCGGTTTTCCAATGTAAATGGAATATCACCTGGTGATTTTTCAAATTCAAATTTTTCCTGGTCAAAAAATATTCTGATTCTGTCCCCCCTCCGGACTACATATCCAGGAATTTTTATCCGGGTATCATTTACAAATACATTACCGGAAACTAAAAGCCGGCGGATTTTTGAATTGGAAATTTTATGACCGGGATTTTCGTTTATAACGGTTTCGTAAAACTTTCCCTTTAAGAGTGAAATAAGGCTTTCTTTTGATTCGGGGTATAAAATGTATTCCTTTATTTCCATGTTTTAACCTAAAACAGGAATTAGATCCTTTGTTTCGTTAATGGTAAAATCCGGCTTAAGTTTCAGAGTTTGCTCCTGGTTCCCGTATCCGGCCTTTACATAACAGGTTTTTATTCCGGAATTTTTTCCTGTAAGAACATCAATTTTTGAATCTCCTACAATCATAATTTCGGTTTTTTCAAAAGGAGCTTTGCCCGGTTCTTTTCCGTTGTTAAGAATATTTATGATGTTATCTATGCCCCGGCTATCCGGCTTTTTTGTGCCGGTGTCTTCGGGGCCGCAGATAAGGCTGAAAAATGCAGATACTTCAAGTTGCTTTAAGATTTCTTTTGAAATACTTACTGATTTATTTGACAGTACTGCAAGGGTGTATCCACTTTTTTTTAAGGTTTCTAAAAGCTGTCTTACTCCTGGATATAGTACAGTTTTTGTGACAGGATTTGCTTTATACCATTCAAGATACCAGGACAAAATGTTTTGAAAGTCTTCCTTTGGAAGGGGGCATTCTGGAAATTTATCGATAAGTTCTTCCTTGCAGGTACCTTGGGCAAACAATATAGAACGGTAAAGTAAATAAGTAACCCCGTCCCCTATAAATTTCCGGATATCAGACTCCTGAAGGGTCTTATACCCGAATTTATCCAGCACTGCATTTACAGAGGCTGCAATATCCGCAGCCGAATCAATTAATGTTCCGTCCAAATCAAAGATTATCAGTCTTGTTTTTTTTAATTCTTTATCCATACAAAAACCTTTTCAGGATTTTATCCATCCTTCCTTTACACCATATTCAATCATTGAGTCAATCCATGGTTTCAGGGCCGGTAGATTTTCCTTTGCAACTGAAATTCTTTTTTCAACCTGGCTTCTGGATACTTTTCCTAAAATCCAGGTATGTCCGTTTGTCAGTACATTATGGATAAATGGTTGCAACCTGTCCAGTGAGGCAGCATATTTTGCATCCTGTGTTTCCATGGCATCGAATTCCATCCAGAGCTTTTTCAGTTCTTCTCCCTGTTCCTTTGGAAGAATTGAAAAAAGCCTGTCACCAGCTGCCTTTTCCCTTTCTTCTTTTCCTTTGTTGGCTTCGGTATCATAGGCAAATGTGTCCCCCGCATAAATTTCGATAAGATCATGGATAAGGCACATTTTTACTGCCCTGTTTATATCTACATTTTTTGGAGCCTGTTTTTCCAGGATAACTGCCATTACTGCAATGTGCCAGGAGTGTTCTGCGTCATTTTCCTGTCTGCTTCCGTCAGTAAGAAGGGTCTGCCTTAAAATGTTTTTAACCTTGTCGATTTCAACCAGAAATTCCAGCTGTCTTTTTAATTCCGTTTCTGGAAAATTTCCCAGTATGTCCATCTATATACCTCACTTTTTCCAAAAATCAGGAAAGAAAAATATCAGCATTGTGTAAAGTTCCAGTCTCCCTGCAAGCATTGCAAAGGAATACCACCATTTTACAATGTCGGGAAAAAAGCCGTAGTTTTCAACCGGGCCAACGGCTGCAAATCCCGGGCCTACGTTCCCTACCAGAGCCAGGCTTGCAGAGAAAGCTGTAAGCAAATCCGCCCCTGCAAGGGTTCCGATAAATGTTGTTACAAGGAGAAGAATAAAATAAAGCACAAAAAAGGATATTACTGTAAGAATTACGCTTTTTTGTACGATCTGTTTATTCATTCTTATTGCGAATACTCCATGGGGATGAATCATTTTCTTGACTTCATTCTTAAGTTGCTTCCACAAGATTGCCCAGCGGACAACCTTTATACTTCCTCCTGTGGACCCTGAACATCCTCCGATAAAAAAAAGGAAAAACAAAATCATTTGGGCAGAGGGAACCCAGAGGGAATAATCATCTGTTATGAACCCGGTGGTGGTGATTATTGATGCAACCTGAAAAGCAGAATATCTCAGGGATTCTGAAAAAGAACCGTATTGTGGCAGCAGCAAAATTGTGCAACCCAATATCGAAAAAAATATAATTCCGAGGTAAACTTTAAGCTCTGTGTTTATAAAAACTTCTTTCCCCTTACCAATTATGATTTTGTAGTAAAGGCTAAAGTTTACTCCGGCAAGAATCATAAAAACCGTGCAAATCCAGTCGATTAAAGGAGAATTGTAGTATCCAATACTGGCATTTTTAGTGGAAAAACCACCTGTTCCCAAAGTTGCAAATGTATGGGCAATGGCATCGATAAAATCCATTCCGGCAAACATAAGAAGCACAGTCTGTACAACAGTAAATCCCAGATAAATAAACCACAGGATTTTTGCCGTGACTCCGATTTTCGGTGTGATTTTACCCTTTTCCGGTCCAGTTGTTTCAGCTTTTATGAGTTTAAAGCCTCCGACTCCCAAAAGGGGGAGAATTGCAACCGTAAGGGCAACAATTCCCATTCCTCCAAGCCAGTGCATCTGGGTTCTCCAAAGGTTAATTGAGCGCGGAAGCACTTCTACATCACTGAGAATAGTAGCCCCGGTTGTCGTAAAACCTGAAACACTTTCAAAAAAGGCATCTGCAAAAGAAGGAATTGTTTTGGATATAACAAAAGGCAGTGCCCCCAAAAAAGAGGCCGCCAGCCACATAATTGCAACAAGGGTAAAACCCGTCCTGGATTTTATGACCAGTTTGTTTTTTTTTCCGATGAGGAATGCTGCTATTCCGAGTACGCAGAAAATCACGATAGGAATGAGAAAACCTGCATACACCTGTTCCTCGCCGTAATAAAAGGCTGTGCAAAGAGGAAAAATCATCGTAACAGCCATAATCATAAGGAAAATAAGGGTAAGTCTTATTAAAGCCAGGAAATTCACTGGGTAACTCCAAAAGTTTCAAGAACGCTCACAATGTTTTCGGAATGAATAAGCACCACGAGTTTGTCATTAGAGACGAGTTCCGTATCGCCGGAGGGAATAAAATATTCCTCCCGGTTGTGTTTTTTTACAAGAAGCACGACAAAAAGCCCCGGTTTTGCAATTTCCTTAAGAAGGGTTCCTGTTTCTTCCCAGTCTTCCGGAAGGATTATTTCTGTGATTTCCAGTTCTCCGCCTGAAACACTGTGAATTCCGGTTACGCTGTCCCCCCTTAGATGTCCCAGAATCGAATCCACAACAGCATCTTTTATTGGTACTGCCACATCTATACCGATATTGTTTGCCATAAATGCAAAGTTGCTTGAGGCAACAAGGGCTATTGTATGTTCAATTCCAAGGCTTTTGAGATAAGCTGCTGTTACCATATTAAGTTCGTGGTTACTTGTAGCTGCAATTACCAAATCAACGCTTCCTAAAACCTCTTCTTCTACAAAACCTTCATCTGTAATATCTGCAAGAAAAACCTTCGCGTCGGGAAAACGCTCGGATGCAGCTTTAACTTTTTCCGGGTCGCTTTCTATAATCATGAGGTCTTCACTACGGCTTTTCCTGCGCAAACCAAAAAAGTCAGAAAAAACTGATTCTTTTTTAGGATTGATTATGCCGTTTGCAATAAGTGTTCCTATACGGCCCGCACCAACAATGGCAATTTTACGGATTTTTCCCACATCGGAGCCACATAAAAGGAGAAATTCAGAAACATAGTCCCGGTTTGTAAGTATCCCGATTCTATCCCCGCTTTTTAAAACCGTAGACCCTGTAGGAATACTGGATTCCCCGTCCTTAATTACATAGGCTAAAAGGAACGGAACATCCTTTGTAAGTTTTTTTATATTTTGTATTTCTATTCCGTCAAAAGCACTGTTTTCTTCTACAGTCATACAAAATACGCTGTAATCGGCATTTTCAAACTCAAGAACATCGGTTACAGCCCCGTGACGGACAGCAGTGGTTATTGCCTTTGCTGCTTCAATATCCGGGTGTACCATAAAATCAATCCCGTAAAGGGATTTTCCCGAGGAGATGGAAGAATAGTTTTTTTTGTAAGTGGAATAGTAGTTGTCATTTCTTACCCGGGCTATTTTTATTAACTCAGGGTATACGGACTGAACCAAAGAACAGGTTATCATGTTGACTTCATCGGAAGACGTAACGGCAACCAGTGCGTCTGCCTTTGCAATTCCGGCTTCTATCAGGGTATCCAGATTATTACCGGTAGCCTGTATTACCATACAGTCAAGAAAGTTCAATGTGTGTCTGACTGTATCTTCTTCCTTTTCTATAATAACAATATCGTTCCCTTCAGAGATAAGCCGTTTTGCAAGTTGTATTCCTGTAAATCCGGCTCCAACAATGATGATACGCATAACAAGTACAGAATAACATTATGTTTGAATAGGGTCTAGTATAACTGTATAAAGTTTTTATGTTCCCGGAATCCCAGGGCAGATTAGCAGCTTGTTTTTTTAGATGTATCCTCATGAAATTATGAACAGTTCTTTGTTGTTTATTATAAAACCGACTTCACATATTCCCAAATCCGTTGATTTTATATAAAATCCTTCGTTAAGTCTCCTTAACTTGTTTCTTTTTCTTTCCGTATAAAATCCGTAGTCCGGCAGTTTTTTTCCTTTTGATAAAAAAAACAACCCCTTGAGCCCGTATAAAACAAGAAAAGCCTTTTTTGTTATTTTAAAAGATTCCCTTGCTTTTACGACTTTTAGGGCTGAAAAAAGCTCCCGGAGTAAATAACCGTCATGTTCCTGAAATTCTTTAAAAGTATTATAAAATCCCTTTTGATTTACAGAGTCCTCAAATCTTACAAGGATATATATAGTCCTGAGCCCTAAAGGCAATGATTTAAGAATATTTATCGTCTCAATGGGGGACGCTTTAGCGGTTTTGTCAAGGACAAAATCAGTGATAAGAACAGGAAGGTTTTCCGGGTGGGTTCCTTCCAGAAAATTCATTGTAATTTTCCCGGGAATTGTGCTTCTGTTAAGTATTTCTTCAAAATCTGTGCCTTTTGCTCTTGGTTCCATACCGGAAATTATAAAAAAAGTTTTTTACCCCGGCAATACCGGTAATATAAGGTTGTTTTATTTTAATTAAAGACCTTGTTAAAACATAGAAAAAAAAATATCATCGGATAATGGTCTCTTTGATAGCAGCTGTTTCTAAAAACAATGTTATAGGTAAGGATAACAGAATTCCCTGGAATGTGCCTGAAGATTTGGAATTTTTCAAAAAAACAACAATTGGTTCGGTTTTGATTATGGGGCGTAAAACTTTTGAGTCTATCGGCAGGGTTCTTCCGGAAAGGGTTTTTATTGTACTTTCAAAAAAAAAAGGAATCTTTCCGGAAGGGGTTTTTCATGCCGGTTCTTTTGATATGGCACTAAAAATTGGAGAGGAACTTAGCCAAGGCAGGGAGAAAAAAGAAATATTTATTGCAGGAGGGGAGGCTGTTTTTTCCCAAGCCCTTGCAGAGGACTGTGTGGAGAGGATTTATTTAACCCGGTTTAACTTTGAAATTCCTGACGGAGACAGCTTCTTTCCTGATTTTAACCGGGAAAAATTCAGTAAAGAAATTGTATACCGCTCAAAAGGAGATATACCTTTTTACGTCAACCTGTATTCCAGGCTTGCAAATTATCCTTAAAATCCAGCTGAGGTGTAAAATGTCCCGAGATGAAAAACACATTCCAAAAACAAATCCCATGAGGATTTTGGAGCAACAAAATATAGGATTCGAAGTTCTCCAATATAAATATGATGAAGAAAATCTAGATGCAGTTCATGCAGCCGGAGAAATGGGGCTTCCTTGCGAACAGGTTTTTAAAACAATAGTAATGAGAAATAATGAGAATAAAATTTTTGTTTTCTGTGTTCCCTCCAATTCCAGTGTTAATCTTAAAAAAGCCAGGTCCATCACTTTTTCTTCGGAAATAACCCCCGTAAAACCCTCGGAGTTGCTGAACCTTACAGGTTATATCAGGGGAGGCTGTTCTCCCCTTGGAATGAAAAAACAGTATCCGACCTTTTTTGATGAAACCATAATTCTTTTTGATAAAATCGCTGTAAGTGCGGGAATGAGGGGGATAAACCTCTTTGTAAATGGTGAGGAACTGGCAGGGGTTATTTCCGGTAAAATAGTTCCCCTCACACAGGACTGAAAGAACGAAGGTATAATGGTAATGGGGAAAAAAATGGAAAGAAAAAAGCCTTTTTTTTTGGAGTTCATAAAGTATGTCTTTTGGGGGGTCTTGGCTGCCGGGGTTAATACAGGTTTTTATGCCCTGCTTACAAGAGTATTTGGTTTTAAGATTGTTCCTTCTACAGTTTTTGCGTGGCTTACAGCCAATATTTTTGCCTTTTTTTGCAACCTTCTTTTTGTTTTCAACGAAAAAAGTAAAGAAAATGTAGGAGATAAAGACAAAAAAAGAGAAGGCGGACAGAAATCTGAAGTAAACTGTTCCGACGGAATAAAACCCAACGGATTGTTTTTAAGCCTTTTATTTTTTCTTTTTTCCAGGCTCATAGGAGGTGCAGGTGATACAGCTTTCATGTATTTTTTTTGCGATTTTTTGCAATACCCTGATTTACCTGTAAAAATACTTTCTGCCGGAGTTTGGGGAGTATTGAATTATCTTTTGGGCAGATACATAATCTTTAAAAAACGCTCTTAACTTAGTAGTTTTTTTTATACTACTATTGATTGTTTTTATTTTTTATGTCACTGTATTACCATGAATAAAACAATGAATGTTAAGATACCTGTTATCGGGCCGTGGAGTTTTTATAAGACGGCCCTTAAAATTGCCGTACCTATAATGCTGCAACTGTTGATTCAGAGTTTAATTTCCCTGATTGACAATTTTATGGTTTCAGGATTGGGGGATGCGAAAATGGGGGCCGTAAATGTGGCTAACCAGCTTAATATGATAATTTTCGTACTTTTTAACTCAATTTGTTCAGCAGGTGGAATATTTATTTCGCAGTACAACGGGATTAAAGATAGCGAAGGCATGAAACAGGCTTACAGATTTAAAATAATAGTCTGCGTTTTAATAGGCTTTGTTTATATGCTGGTTTCGCTTTTCCTTTCGGAATATTTGTTGGTATTTATGCTTAAAGGCAACAAAAATGAAATTGCAATAATGGAACAGGGTGTAAAGTACGCCCGCATAATTGCTTTTACCTGGATTCCAATCGCAATTTCAACGGCAATTGGGTCTTCCATGCGTGAATCAGAAAATGTTAAAACCCCTCTGATGGTTTCTGTTATTGCAACCTTGGTAAATACAATCTTTAACTGGCTTTTGATTTACGGTAATCTTGGGTTTCCCAGAATGGAGGTTGAAGGTGCTGCAGTGGCAACCCTTATTGCCAGGGTGGTTGAAATGGGGTCATATATTGTTTATTGCAAAATAAAAAAACCTCTTTTTTATTCCAGGTGGAGGAATATTCTCAAAGTGAAATTTGCATTGTTCACTTCCATTATGAGGAAGTCCCTTTTTGTAATTGTTGCAGAAATGTCCTGGATAATTACAGAGACAATAATGAATAAATTTTATAACGGAAGGGGTGGTTCCGAGGTTGTTGCAGGAATGGCTTCTGCCTGGGCTGTAGCAAATCTTTTTCAGCTGGTAATAACTGGTATTTCAATTTCAACTTCTGTGCTTATAGGAGGAACCTTGGGAAGAGGGGAACTGGAATATGCAAAAAAACAAGCCCGGTGGATGAAATCCGGGGCAATAATTTCGGGCTGTTTTGTAGCATTGTTGGAAATTGCCTCCACCGGATTGCTCCAGCTTATATTCTTTAAACTTTCACCGGAGGCAATAAGTATTTCCAGGAATATGCTCATAATTATATCTTTGTATATCCCCTTGTGGAACCTTTTAAATGCCCAGTTTGCCACAGCCAGGGCAGGTGGTGACGCCCTTATGGGTACTGTGGTTGATGTAACGGTGAATACATTTTTATTTTTGCCCGGGATTCTTATTATCGGATTGTGTACGCAGCTTGGTCCGGTTGCAATGTTCGGGATTTTAAAGTTGACGGATTTGGTAAAAACCACAATCGCAGAATGGCAGCTGAGAAAAGAAAGATGGGTAAAAAATTTAACAGTAAACACACAGGAAGCACAAAAAATTTGATGATTATTCTGTCCAAGAAAAGATGAACTAAAATATTTTGAAAAGTTTTTTGAGGGGAAGCACCTTAAAGAGAGGTAAAATGGGGCAGAAAAACGCGGCTTCCCCTGGCTCCCAACCCTGATAAATACTTATGAAGGAATGTCACAAGAATGGCTAAAATCAAGCTCCCGGGTTGTCCGCCACCCCCACTCCTGTACCGCCAAAAACGCTCCAAAGCGAAAACCGGCAAACTGCCGCAAAAAGCCCAGCTTTTTGCAGTTTTGGCACACGACGTTGGTAAAACAGGAAACCGGCGTACAGTCCCAGAATTCGGCGAATGCCGAATTCTGGAGCTTTTTGCCTTTGCAGAGAGAAACGCAGTGTCTTTGGCAAAACCTGATTG
>JADIMM010000120.1 GCA_017694795.1 Candidatus Gallitreponema excrementavium | reverse complement strand
GGGTTATATGCCATCAACCCGGAAGCCGGTTTCTTTGGTGTAGCACCGGGAACATCTGCAGAATCAAACAGAAATGCTATGGAAGCTGCCTCAAAAATACAATCTTTACAAACTGTGCTTTGACAGAAGACGGGGACGTTTGGTGGGAACAGATTGGTTATCCTGCCAAGGGCAAGCTTGTTGACTGGAAAGGACAGACAAGGGATGCCCTTCCTAAAGACAAATCACCTAAAGGTGAAGAATTTGCCCATCCTAACGCACGCTTTACAGCACCTGCCGGCCAGTGTCCTTGTATTGCTCCTGAATGGGAAGATCCAAAAGGTGTGCCGATTTCTGCATTCCTCTTTGGAGGCCGCCGTCCTTCAACTATTCCTCTGGTACACCAGAGCCGTGACTGGAACCATGGTGTATTCCTCGGTTCAATCGTAGGTTCAGAAGTTACAGCAGCTGTTATTTCTGATCAGGTTGGACAGGTTCGCCGTGACCCATTTGCTATGCTCCCATTCTGCGGATACAACATGGGTGACTACTTCCAGCACTGGATTAACATCGGTAAAAAATCTACAGCAGACAAACTGCCTAAGATTTTCTATGTAAACTGGTTCCGCAAGGATGCTGACGGTAACTTTATGTGGCCCGGTTACGGTGACAACAGCCGTGTTCTTGCCTGGATTTTTGACCGCTGCGACAACAAAGACAACTATGTTGATACAGCTATCGGTTATATGCCTAAAGAAGGTGCTTTGAATGTAGAAGGACTGAATGTTTCGGCCGAAACAATGAAAGCTATTACTTCTGTAGACAAGGAAGGCTGGCTCAAAGAAATCAAGGATATCCGTGAAAACCACTATCCCAAGTTCGGAAAACACCTTCCGAAAGAACTTTCAGAGCAGCTTGATATTCTTGAGAAGAACCTCAAAAATATGTAAGCCTGAAAGCTGAATTCTTAAAGGGACTCCTTAGGGAGTCCTTTTTTATTTCCCCACAAATTCAAAAGAAAAAATGTAATAATTTTTTATATATTGGCTGTAACGATATTCTAAAGAGTATTTCACCTATTTTGGAAATAACCTGCACAAATAAAAAAGCCTTTCCTTATCACAGAAAAGGCCCTGAACAGATATTATCCACCGGCTTTATCAGTTTTGCTTTTCTGATAGTTCCTTAACCTGGGGAATAAACTGTTTTGCAAATTTTCCCTGGCCCCGGTTTTTAACATAAAAGAAACCTATAACAGAAAAAACAACCGCACCGATAAAATTAACAAATAAATCCTTCATTGTATCGATAATACCGATGTCGATGTACCCGCCGTATTTTTCTATCCAGTCTTCCCCGTTTACCAAAAGACTTTCAATTTTAATATGCCCCACAACATTGAGACCCTCAGGATTGAATTTTACGGAGTTTATATGGTTCACAATAAAATCTTTCTGCATATCCGTGCCGAACCAGTAATCCATTGCAAATTCAAAAAATTCCCAAAGAACCCCTATTGTCATGGAAAAACAAAAGGCTACTATTGCCAAAAACAAAGGTGATAATTTAAAGGCAAATTTTTCGCTGCGGTTAAAGATATCAACCAGGGCAAAACCGAATGCCGCCATTATAAAGCCGTTTATCGTGTGGAGCATGGTGTCCCAGTATTTAAACTTTGTATAGTAAGAAGCTATTTCCCCCTGGATTTCGGCTGCAAAAATGAACATAAGAATCACCCCTTCCAAAACAGGAGGCAAGTCTATTCCCAGTTTTCTGTCCAAAATTATGGGAATGGAAAACAAAATAAGGGTAAGAACGCAGACAAATACATTTTCAAAATGACCTGTAAAAATAGAACGGATTAGGACACCAATTACAAGAACAGATAAAATACCCCGTAATGTTATCCTCCTGCGGATTTTCTTGCTTTCTTTCTGCAAATCTTTCAAGTTAAACTCCTTGTGCCAGACTTAAATAAATACATTATATTGTACAGCAAAAAAAGGAATTTTGCCATGGGGGGGGGGGGAAAGTAAAAGACAACTCAAAATATCATACACATTAAACGCCCGTATAGAGTAAAATTTGCCTTATTTTATTAGTACTTTTACAGGAATAATACCAGGTTACTCTATTGCATTTATATTGTTACAATTTCCCCAAAATGGGTGTGCTTTATAAGCATCCAGGCTTTCTTTTGGAACATAAATTGCTTTATTCCTTATATATTTGACATCAGCATCTGTAGAAGGAGGTACAACAGAATGCAAATACAAAACTTTAATATTAGAAAACTCAAAAACATATCTATGTATATACTTAACTGTGTTTGGTAGATACACTACTTCTACATCAGAATCATATAGTGTAGGAGAATTACAAAAACAAAAGGGTCCCATATTAGTTAAACTTGTATCAGAGAGATCTACCTTTATACAATTATGTCCAACATTATCAATAAACCTGATATTTTCATGAAAATAAATTTCATCAGCTTTTACATTTTCTAATTCTCGGACTCCAACAACTGGTTGATTATATATGTACCTAGGGATATCGAATTTAACAAATTCTAAATCGGAATCATAATGCTCTAATCCCATAAAAATTACACCATCAGGATAATCACTTTCGTACTGATACAAAAATCCTCCATACTTGTAAATCGTATCGGTCTTAAGTTCACAAGACATAAAAGAAATGAAAATCACAAGATAGATAAAAATACACCTAAATCCCATTTAAATACCCTTTATTAAGCATAAAAATTACTTCTCCTTAAATGCAGTATTAAGAATAATACCAACATCAAAAGAATACTTTTCCATCGCCTGTTCTGGATAAATTACATATTTAAACTCACCGAATAAAGATAAACACTTACAAATCTTTATTGAAAGATTAACAGGAACTGCAATTCCGACTCGGAAAGTTGTACCATCTGGATATACATCGGTTTCTGATACACGGTGTTCCAATAAAAATGAAGCCATTGCACCGGTACACAAAACAATACGTCGCTTAAAGAATATCGGACCTGTTGTTATACCTACATTAATTTCATGATACGAAAGAGAATCTGAAAAAATTCCTGTTTTTGTATAAGTATAATTTGCTGTTGCTAAATTGAACTCCCATACATTATAAAAGTTAAAAGAAATAGGCTGCAATTTTACTCCAATCCTTGGTTGATTCCACTCGTAATCCTCAGGAAACGAAACTTTGTCAAATACTTTAAATTTTGTAAATCCATAATAAGCACCAATTTTCATAGCAAATAAACCTTGATACGGAGTAAAAAAATCTTTTATTTTATTTACTGTTTTAATTCTTTTTTCTTCGTTTTCCTTTTCTCTAATTTCTTTTGCCTGTAAGGTTTTTTGAATTTCCTGTTGTCTTTTATATTCCGAAAGTGAAATAATGTTATTACTTACTGGTTTAAGAGATGGAACCGCCTTATAATCTTTAAAAAGCGAATCAGTAACTACAACCACAAGTTTAGGATTCCCCCATTCTTGAGTATTTATTTCTGGGACTTCATAATTATCAAAATATAATGTCTGTAAATAACTTACCCCGGTAAATGCGTTTTCTTCTATGGTTTCCACATTTGAACCGATTCTATACTCTTCTGCTTTCCGCTTTATAGGATAAGCAATAAGTCGTGATTTTGAATAATTATAAAGGATGCCGTCCACAGACTGAAACCATTTATTTCCAGCCTCAACAACGATATTTTCCAACATTTTAGAAAATGAAAAAGCATTTTTACCTATGTTCCAAACATTCTGTCCGATTGTTATTTCTTTAAGGTATTTCTGTCCATAAAAAGCCTCCATGTGTATCTGTTTTACAGATTCCGGGACAGAAAATTTTTCTTCTTTTTTTTCTATTGGATATAAAACAAGCTCTGTAATATCATTATTATATAAAACACCGTCTATCGATTTATAATTTGTATTCTCTTCGTTTACTGTTATTTCTTTGAGATTTTCGCATCGAGAAAAAGCCCCAGAACCGATTTCCTGTACACCAACAGAAATAACTATACTCTCCAGAGTTCTGCATCCATAAAAAGCTTCACTCTTTATCACATTCAGAAAATCAGGTAGAATTATCGAAGACAAATTGATACAATTATAAAAAGCTTTCGTACCGATTTTTACTAAGGATTCAGGGAGTTCAACATAAGAAAGATTTTTATAACCAGAAAAAATTTCATCATTGATAGCTGTAATACCGTTTCTTATTACCACAGATTCAATATCTGATATTGAGATTGCATTATCTGCTACCCATAACTGCTTTGAAATTTCACCGTTACCGAAAATTTCCAACCCTCTTCCATTGTTTATAATCCGGTAGCCAACATCTGATATTGCCTGCTGTACATAACGATTTCTTTTATCTTTCAGTTCAATTTTTGTTACTTGATTTTGTTTTAAAATAACTGTTTCATTATAGTCTATAAGTCCACCGGATAAATCACGCAACACAACTGTATATCTCT
>JADIMM010000119.1 GCA_017694795.1 Candidatus Gallitreponema excrementavium | reverse complement strand
TTGGCTTTTGGAAAAGCAAGGCAAACTCTACTTTTTGCAAAGTAGTCAAACAAAAGGGAGAGGCGTTTTGGCAGCCTTTGCAACCTTGGTTTGTCAAAGAAACTGCGTTTTTCTTTGCAAAGGCACAAAACTTAAGAATTCGGCGAAGCCGAATTCTGGGGATAGTTTGCCGGTTTTCGCCTTGGAATGTTTTTCCGCCAATGAAATCGGCGTTCTGATTAGCGAATTCAGCGCAAGCTGAATTCGTAGGCTTTGGCTCACGGCGTTTGGTAAGTAACGAATTTTTATGTGCCAAAGCGTCCCTGTTTTTCCAACAGCCCGCTACCACCGGGAAATCCCCTTGTCACCCTATGCTGCTTTTGCAACCTGTATTTTTCAAGTAAGATTGTACAAAAGCTGCAGAAGCCGGCTGTCCTGCCCTGCAAAATATCCAGTAAAGACCGGTTTGTTTTTTCCGATACTCAAAGTATGCGTTTTTTTAAAGTTTTCTTTTGTCTTATTTTCCTTGTTGCCGGCTTTAGTTTTTCGTTTCCAAATTCCAGATTTTCGGGGGCTGTTCCTGCTGATGGAGATGACTACAGCACATATTACTCCCTCAAAAAAAAGAAGAGGTTTTACAATACATTTTTTATCTGTCCTGAAACCGTAAAAACCTCCTTTAAAAGTGATTCCTATTATGTGGTCACAAAGGAAGAATTTTACAGCCTATTGGATTGGAAAGATCTTCCTTTGCTTTTGAATAATGATATTTTTGCATTTTACGGGAATCCCCGTTCCAAAAAAATGGGGATTCTGGGAGAATATTCTCTGGAAGATTTGGAACCAATCCTTTTGGAATATGCCGGGGCTTATGATGCGGCTAACGGAGAATCCCGGGGAGTGATTCCGGCTTTATATCTGATTTACGGTACCTGTCTTCCGGAGGGAAAAATAGGTTATCTTCCTGAAAATATTGTTAAAAAATACATAGATTATGCTGCCCAAAGAGGTTGGCTGGTGTTTTTGGACCACCAGATAGGCAGGTATTCTGTGGAATCTGCCATGGAAAAACTCCTGCATTTCTTAAAATATCCCAATGTGCACCTGGCGCTGGACCCGGAATGGAGTACAGACCGGCCAATGGAGGTTACAGGCAGTATTACCGGGGAGGAACTTAATTCAGCCCAAAAGATAATGTCAGACTATATTTCGTCCCACAATATCCCCGGAAACAGGATTTTGGTTGTGCACCAGTTTAAACCCATGATGATAAAAAATCCCTCGGTAGTATCCGGAAATTTTACCTCTGTCAACCTGGTTCATTGTGCTGACGGGTTCGGCAATCCCCCTTTAAAGAGACTTACATACAAGAACAATACAAAAATAAAGAGTATGCCTGTAAAGGCCTTTAAACTGTTCTTTAAGGGCCCGGTGGAAGGAGCCGGATATGATGACCCTTTGATGACTCCGGAAGAAGTCTATACCCTGGAGCCAAAACCCAGGGTGATTATGTATCAGTAAAAAGCCCGGTTGTGAAATATTTGTTGTTTTTTTAAATTTGATGTGTTATATATTTACTAAGATAAATCTTAGGAGGATTTCTTGATGTTAAAGAAAATTTCTTTTCTTCTTGTTGCTTTGGCCATGATTTTTGTTGCCGGTTGCAGTTCAAACCCGGAGACAGTAGATTCCACAGTTGGTGCCGACGGAACTCCCAGGCCTGATTGGGTAAAAATGATGAGTCAGAAAGGGACCGACACAATCCATTACGAAGTCGGTTACGGAAAAATGTCTTCAAGGGCTACATCCTTAAAGAGGGCAGAAGTTGATGCCAGAAACAAGATAGCCATCTGGCTTAAGGCTGATATTCAGACAGCACTGAATACCTATATGCAGGATTCCGGAATCGGTGAAGAATCCGAAGTTATCCAGTTCATCGAAGAAGTTTCGTCCCAGTCTTCAAACACAACTATTTCTGGAGCAGAAATTGAGGATACCTGGGAGGATGCCGAAGGCGGGGTTTATGTTCTCATGGCCCTGGACTTAACCAAAGCTGCTGCGGATTTGGAAAATAACATCTATTCGAGGAACGATTCGGCTGCCTTTGCAGAATTCAAGGCAAGGGAAGCACTCCAGCAGTTGCAGGCAACAAAAGAAGTTACCGAGTAACTTACCACTGCCAGTGCAAATTCTGGTTTTTAGGTAATCAGATATTGATTATCTTAAAAAAAGGCTTTATGTCCCGGTTCCCGTAAATGGGGGCCGGGGTTTTTGTTTTTAAGGGGGATCCGGCTGTAAAATCTTTATTTGTCAAAAACTTCCGGTGCAGTGGCAATGCACCCGGTTTCCCCCCGCTCCCAACCGGGCTTACTCTTCTTTTTTTTATACTGATTAATGGCGGCCATAAATTTTTCGCGGGTTGTCCGCTCCCCTTTGTCCTAAAAACGGCAGACCCTGTTTTTTAAAAAGGAATGATATGGACTTTGGAAACCTTACAGGTTATACTCATTCCTATGAGTAATACCGGTAATACAGAAAAACAAAAATCCGCTACAGTTGCCATAATCGGAAGACCCTCTGCCGGAAAATCCACTTTTTTAAATACGGTTTGCGGGGGAAAGGTTTCCATAGTTTCCCCTGTTCCACAGACGACCCGTAATACTGTAAGGGGAATAGTAAATGCTTCCATGGGACAGCTCGTATTCATTGATACCCCCGGATACCACGAGTCAGAAAAAAAAATGAACAAAAAGCTCCAGGATTTGGCTGTAAACCAGCTTGCTGAGGCAGATTTGATTCTTTACCTCCTGGATTCTTCCCGTATTCCCGGAAGCGAAGAGGAGCTGATTGTATCAATTCTTTTGCCTTATACAGAAAAACTGGTCTGTGGTATCAACAAAACCGACATTAAAGGTTCCTTTTCCGGAGTCTGCCGTGTTTTCCTTACAGAAAAGTTAAAAAACCTGAATAATGGCCGGATTTTTGATATTTCAGCAAAAAATGATACTAACATTGACCCGCTGCTTATAGAACTGTTTAAAATGGCACCGGAAGGAGAGGCCTTGTATCCTCCGGAGTATTTTACCGACCAGGAAGTTTCGTTCAGAATAAGCGAGATAATAAGGGAAAAGGCTATAAATCTTACAAGAGATGAAATCCCCCACTGCCTTTTTGTAGAGATTCAGGACATGGAAATGAAAAAAAACGGAAAAGAGCTTTGGGTAAGGGGCTTTTTATGTGTGGAGCGTGAAAGCCAAAAAGGTATTGTGATAGGAAAAGGAGCCTCAGTCATAAAGAAAATAAAGGAAGAGGCCCTTAAGGAACTTAATTCGATTTTCCCCTATAGGGTAAATCTTGACCTGCAGGTAAGGGTAAATAAAAACTGGCGGCAAAACGATACAATTCTTAACAAACTCATATAGACTTTTAACCCTTTGTCATTTGGTACAGGAATGGTAATCGCCTTGAGCTTTTTAATAATTTTGTGATAGACTTTCCTCTGAGGCTTGTCCCCGGGGCTTGGAAAATCTATTTAAAAAGGTAATCCCTGCCCTTAAAAGAATTAAACATATTTTGATTTACATAAGGAAACACCCATGAAAATGTCTCAACTTTTTATGCCTACATTGAGAGAAGTCCCTGCCGAGGCTGTAATTGTCAGTCACCGGCTCATGTTAAGGGCCGGCTTGATCCGTAAACTTGGAAACGGATTGTATTCGTATCTTCCCATGGGGTTAAAAGCGTTCAGAAAGGTAGAAAACATAATCCGTGAAGAAATGGATAATATAGGGGCACTGGAGATAAAACCTACGGTTGTTGTTCCAGGGGAGTTATGGAGGGAATCCGGCAGGTGGGATACCATGGGGGATGCCATGCTCCGGGTGGTAAACAGGGTAAATCAGGAATTGGTAGTAAGCCCCACTGCAGAAGAAGCTGTTACAGCTTTGATGAGGGCTGAAATTTCGTCTTATAAACAGCTCCCTGTTACTGTTTACCAGATAAATACAAAATACCGGGACGAAATCCGGCCCCGTTACGGAGTTATGAGAGGGCGGGAATTCTGCATGAAGGATGCCTATTCTTTCCATGCCACACCGGAGAGTCTTGATATTACCTATCAGGAAATGAACAAGGCTTACAGAAAGATATTTAAACGCTGCGGGCTTACGGTTATTCCTGTTTCGGCAGATTCCGGTGCCATGGGAGGCAGCGGCTCCGAAGAATTTATGGTTGAAAGTCCTGTTGGTGATGACACACTTATAATCTGCCCGGACTGCGGGTATGCCGCAAACACCGAAAAAGCTGCCTGTAAACCGGATGTTGCCGTAGACAACGAGGGCAAACCTTTTGAAAAAACAGATTTGCCTGTGGAAAGTGTCCACTGTCCCGGAGTGGAATCCATAAATGACATGATGGAATTCTTTAAAACCACTTCCAGGCAGTTTATAAAAGTCTTGATTTACAAGGTACACAATTCAGAACTGGATCTTTCTGAGGCTCCCGGTTGCAGGAATCTTGAAAGGGTTACCGGCGAGGGTATGCCCCATTATCCCGTAAGTTTTTTTGGGGTTTGTATCAGGGGGGATTTGGAAGTAAACGAAGCAAAGCTTGCTGCCCTTTTAAAAGCCAGTGAGGTCGAGCTTGCCTGCGAAGAGGATGTAATAAGGCTTTCCGGGGCTCCCCACGGTTTTGTAGGTCCTGTGGGGCTTAAAGATGTTCCTATAGTGTGTGACAACAGTGTAGTAGAACTGAAAGACGGAAATTTTGTGGCTAATGTCCATGATACTGTCACCGGTGGTTCACGGGCTGATTATGATTACCTCCATGTAGAACCACTCAGGGACTTTACTCCTTGGATTACCGGGGATATAAGGACTGTTGTAGCAGGAGACCGGTGCTGTAAATGTGGCGGTGAGTATTATTCAAAAAAAGGAAACGAACTGGGTCATATTTTTAAGCTTGGGGACAAGTACACAAAGGTTATGAACATGACATATCTGGACGAAAATGGTAAGTCCCAGATACCCATCATGGGTTGTTACGGAATCGGAGTGGACAGAACCCTGGCTTCCATAATAGAAGAACATAATGATGAAAACGGAATAATCTGGCCTATGAGCATTGCCCCTTATCAGGTTGTTATAGTGCCTGTAAAATATTCGGACAAGATGAAAGAAATTTCCGACGGCCTTTACGAATCCCTTAAAAAATCCGGTGTCGAGGTACTCCTTGATGACAGGGATGAAAGGCCCGGGGTTAAATTCAAGGATATGGATTTGGCAGGAATTCCTTTAAGGGTTGTTGTAGGGGAAAAGAATCTTCCTAATGTAGAGATAAAGCTCCGGAAGGAATCCCAGTCCAGCCTTGTCCCGGCAGATATTGCCTGCCAGACCGTCCGGGATATTATTAAAAGGGAAATGGAGCTTTACAGCTGAAAAACGGACTGGAAGGTCTGGAAATTACATAACAAAAATTTCTGGTAAATCCGGGAAAGAGGTAAACAAATGAGAAACAAAACCATCCCATTATTTATGTTGATATGTGTTTTTGTAACCGGACTTTGGGCAGAAGCTGAACAGACTGAAGGTTCTGCCATACAGGATACCGGAGGATATGTAATTTACAGGGATTATACCTGGAAAAAAGAGGCTTATACCGGATTCCTCAAGTATGACGAAACCACCTATATGGCTTTTATAAATTGTCCCGGCGAAGACATTCTTGCAGAAATCTATTTTACCCTTGAGAAATCTCCGGAACCGGGCCACCTGCCTGAAATTACAGGCTCCCATATAGAAAAAGGCGGGGATGATGTTTTCACTATAAATTATCTTATAGAGCTTTTTGATTGCTTAAGATTGGCAAGGCTGGATACTGATTTTTCGGGATTTCCTCATAATATTGAAAAAAATTTTTCATTTCCTCTTTTTGGAGGGAATGTGGTTTTTTCATATTCTCCCCTGGTAACAGTATTCAATCTGTTTTCGGTAAAAGGGGAAACAGGAAAGTCTGTATTGGAATTGGTGGAATCAGGCTATATTTACGATGAGGCTGCAGGGGCTTCCCTTAGCGGGTTTACAGGGGCTCCAAAATTAAAGGAAAAGAAATCCAGAATCAGGAAAGCCGGAAAAGCAGATCCTGTAACTGTACAGACCGGGGCTGTTGAAATGGTCTTGGACAAAGACTGGCAAGAAGTTTCCATTCCTGGTGCCAAATCCGGAGAAAAGGCCTTTTTTTATCTCGAAGACAAGGGTTTTATATCCTTTACCTTGGTAAATGTTCCCTTTTTTGGCACTTTGGAAAATTCTGAAATTGAGCTGGCACGGCGTATGGTATCCTCTGTTTATGGCAGCCGGTATTTTCTTCCTTCTTCGTTAAAAATTGATATTAATGCTGAAAAAAGGATTAAGCTGGATTCTTATATTTATACCAGGAGTGAAGGTAAATGGGTTTATTCCGGACATATGCTTTTTCCCCTGGGAAACGGTGTTTTTGCGAAGATTTCTATGACTGTGCCCCTGGAATACTATTTGGGAAACAAAACTTACTTTGATAATTTGTTCCGCTGAGAAGTACCGGGCTTTTACAGAAAATGTAAATTCGGTTCTTGTTTGTTGTGTTATTTAAAACAATGAAATGTATGGAAGTTTTGTAAACAGGATTTTCCTGTTGGTAAAATATAACTGATTCTAAAGGTAGGAAGAAATGATTAAAGAAAATGAAAAATGCCCCTGTGGTTCCGGGCTGGATTATGGTTTATGTTGCGGGCAATATATTTCGGGGGCAAAGGATGCTCCTACTGCCGAAGCCCTGATGCGGAGCCGGTACACGGCCTATGTTGTACATGAGATAGACTATATAATGGACACCTGTACCAGATCCGACAAGGAAAGGGAAATTGACCGGGAGGCTACCGAAAAATGGAGCCGGGATTCCCAGTGGATGGGGCTTAAAATCCTCAAAACCGAAAAAGGAAAGGAAGAAGATACCGAAGGTGTTGTGGAATTTACGGCCACATATTCCCAAAAAGGTTTGGTTGATGTCCATCATGAGGTGGCAAAGTTTGTAAAACAGGCTGGTTTTTGGATGTATGATACCGGGCATGTGGCACCTGTTACTGTTGTCCGGGATTCCCCTAAAGTTGGCAGGAATGATCCATGCCCCTGTGGTTCAGGGAAAAAATACAAAAAGTGTTGCGGTGCATAATTATCCGCTTTTTATAAGGAGTTAGGCTATGCTTTTTTCTTCCGTGGAAATTCAGGAAACAGTGGATATGTTTTTGAGGCACAAACTGGATGTCCGTGCCATTACCATGGGGATTTCCCTTTTGGATTGTGCTTCTTCTTCCGGGGAAAAATGCCGGGAGAGAATCCGTTCAAAAATTATGAGGACAGGGGAAAAACTTGTCAGTGTGGGACGGGAAATAGAGGAGGAATTCGGAATCCCGATTATAAATAAGCGTATTGCCGTAACTCCCGTTGCCTTGGTGGCCGGGGCTTCCGGTGAGGATGATTTGGTTCCCTGGGCTGTAATGCTTGATGAGGTGGCAAAAAATCTGGAAGTTGATTTTTTGGGAGGTTTTTCCGCCCTGGTGCAGAAAGGGTTTACCAAGGGTGACCTGGCTTTGATTAATTCAATTCCCGAGGCTTTAAAGGTTACAGACCGGGTATGTTCCTCTGTAAATGTGGGAACCACAAAAAACGGGATAAATATGGACGCTGTAAAGCTCATGGGACAGGTTGTTTGTAAAACTGCTGAAAATACCGCAGACCGGGACGGATTGGGCTGTGCAAAGCTGGTTGTCTTTTGTAATGCTCCGGAAGACAATCCTTTTATGGCCGGAGCCTTTCACGGGCCCGGAGAGGGTGAAGCTGTTCTTTCTGTAGGTGTGTCCGGGCCCGGAGTTGTCAAGGCTGCCTGCGAAGATTACAAAGGTGTTCCCTTGGATGTGCTTGCGGACGGGATAAAAAAAACTGCCTTTAAGATTACCCGTATGGGGCAGCTTGTAGGCACAGAGGCTGCAAAGCGGCTTGGGATTCCTTTTGGGATTCTTGATTTGTCCCTGGCTCCAACTCCCAGTGTAGGGGATTCCGTTGCCCGGATTTTGGAGGAAATGGGATTGGAAAAAGCCGGGGCTCCGGGTACAACGGCTGCCCTGGCACTTTTGACAGATATGGTCAAAAAAGGAGGTGTTATGGCCTCCGGAAGTGTCGGCGGTTTGTCCGGTGCATTTATTCCTGTTTCCGAGGATGAGGGAATGATTGATGCCGTAAGGTCCGGCTCCATAAGCCTTGAAAAACTAGAAGCAATGACAACCGTTTGCTCCGTAGGCCTAGACATGATTGCAATCCCCGGGGATACTCCTGCCGAAACTGTTTCAGGAATCATGGCCGACGAGTTTGCAATCGGAATGGTAAACAATAAAACAACCGCCGTCCGCATAATCCCCGTTCCAGGCAAAAAAAGCGGAGACTGGGTGGAATTCGGGGGCCTTTTAGGAGAGGCCCCAGTAATGAGCGTAAACCCCTTTTCCTGCACCGATTTTATCAACCGTGGCGGGAGGATTCCTGCTCCAATCCACAGCTTTAGAAATTAAAGATTCTTATTTTGTATCTTTCGGAGGCGTAAACTATGACCGATAAAACAATCACCGATAAAAGTAGGACCCCTAAAGGCTTTAAACTCTCCCCTGGAAACTTCGCACTTAATGCCCTTAAAGGAGCCGTTATAGCCATCGGGGCTGTTCTACCTGGAATAAGCGGTGGAGCACTTTGCGTTATAATGGGAATTTATAGCAGAGTAATGAGCCTTTTGGCACACCCATTTAAAGAAATAAAATTACAATGGAAATTTTTTGTACCAATAATTGTGGGATTCGCTTTAGGGACCATTTTGAGTAGTAAGCTCGTTGGTGCCTTTATGGAACGCTACGAGACACCAGCCCTCTTTTTGTTTATAGGCCTAATCGTTGGAACCTTGCCTTCCCTAATAAAAGAAGCACAGCTAAAAGGAAGAACAATAGCTTCTTGGATTTCTTTGGTTGTAGCCTGTGCATTAATGCTTTCTTGGATGATTCCAATGGCAATGTCGGGAGGAGCAAAAATTCAGCCAAACCTCTTTTGGTGGTGCATTTGTGGTGTGCTCTGGGGTCTTGGAATCGTTGTTCCTGGAATGAGCCCCTCAAACATAATGCTCTTCTTAGGAATCGCAAGCCCAATGTATACTGCAATAGGAAACTTTGACCTAACCGTAATAATTCCTATGGGACTAAGCCTCCTTTTGACAATTCTCGCACTCTCAAAAGGCGTAGGATTCTTGCTAGAAAAATTCTATAGCATCTTTATGCACGCAGTTATAGGCGTGGTGCTTGCATCAACAATCGTAATTTTGCCCCCTGTAAAGCTTTTAATCGACACAGAGTATAGCTTTAAAACAGGGGCAATAGACTGGTTAATCTACATTCTTTGCTTTGGAGCTGGAATCGGAGCCGCCTTCTTGCTAAACCTAATTCAAAAACCCGAAAATGAAACCACCCCAACCGAAGAAAATAAAGAGTCTCTAGCAGAAAACTAAGTTATTTGGTACTATATTCTAAATAATGAGGTGGATTTCGGGGGTTTTCCAATGAATGAAATTATGAAGCATGTCTCCAACCAGGATTGGGCCAATATTCTTATCCAGGCTCTTCCCTATATCAGAAAATATTCAGGAAAAACTGTTGTTGTTAAGTATGGCGGCAATGCCATGCTGAACTGGGATTTAAAGCTGGCTGTTATGGAAGATTTGGTGCTTATGTCCTATGTGGGCATAAGGACCGTTCTTGTCCACGGCGGCGGGCCGGAAATTAACCATGCCCTGGAAAAAATCGGCAAGGAGCCCCGGTTTGTAAACGGGCTAAGGTACACAGATGAGGAGACCATTGAGGTTGTCCAGGAGGTTCTTGCAGGAAAGATTTCCAAGGAAATTGTAGGGCTTTTGCAGCGTGCAGGAGGTAAGGCTATCGGGTTGTGTGGTATTGACGGGGGGCTTATCCGGGCCAAAAAGGTTACTTCCCAGGATTTAGGCTTTGTTGGGGAAATTACCTCTATTAATCCGTCTGTCATAAATACTCTTTTGGATAATGGTTATATTCCGGTTATTTCCACTGTTGCCCTTGGAGAGGGTGATGACACCCAGGCTTACAATATCAATGCGGATACGGCGGCTTCCAGGATTGCGGTGGCTTTAAAGGCTGCCAAATTTGTCCAGATGACCAATGTTCCCGGGCTTTTGAGGAATGTAAGCGATCCTGCTTCTTTGATCGTGGAAGCCTCAAAGGAAGACATTGAAAGATATAAGAAGGAAGGAATAATTTCTTCCGGAATGATTCCAAAGGTGGATTGCTGCCTTGAGGCTATGGACGGAGGGGTTGAACGTACCCATATTATTGACGGACGGGTTCCCCATGCACTGTTAATCGAAGTTTTCAGTGACAGGGGGATTGGAACCCTGATTTACGATAACTGTAAGGGAAAAGGTGTAAATGATTCTCCGGTTTGAGTTTTGTTTACGGGATTTTAGTTTATTTTTTGTTGATTTTTGAGTGATTTTTCGGAGGTTTTATGGGAGGAAAAATAATAAATAATCTTTCCAGTTTTCCCGTGGTTTTTGTTTCCGGGAAGGGGGCTGTTTTAAAGGATTCTGACGGGAAAAAGTATATTGATTTTGTTTCCGGGATTGGGGTTAACTGCCTGGGCCATAATCATCCTGCTGTTGTTAAGGCTTTGAAAAGGCAGGTTAAACGGGAGATTCATATTTCCAATTATTATAACTCTGACACAGGGTTAAGGTTTGCCTCCCGGCTTTTGGAGCTTACCGGATTTGAAAAGGTTTTTTTTGGTAATTCCGGGGCAGAAGCCAACGAGTGTGCTATAAAGCTTGCCAGGAAATGGGGTTATACTTTTGCAGAAAATTCCGGTTTAAAGGGGGAATCCAAGCAGGTTATAGTAACCCTGAAAAAGTCTTTTCACGGGCGGACTGTGGCTGCTTTGACTGCCACCGGCCAGGATAAGTTTCATCCCGGATGCTTTGGCCCTTATCCGGAAGGTTTCCGGTATATCGAGGCCGGGGATTACCAGGCTTTGGAAAATATAATTGACGATTCTGTTTGTGCCGTTCTTATTGAATGTGTCCAGGGTGAGGGTGGAGTGAATGTAATTGACCGGGACTGGGCCTTGGCATTGGCGGAAAGGGCAAGAAAGGTTAATGCCCTTGTTATGGCAGATGAGGTTCAGACGGGAATAGGAAGGACCGGGGTTTTCCTTGCTTCCCAGGAGCTTGGGATCGAGCCTGATGTGGTGACTCTGGCAAAGGGGATTTGTGCAGGAGTTCCCATGGGGGCGGTTTTGATGAGAAACCGGGCCCGGGATGTTTTTTCTGCCGGTGACCATCAGTCTACTTTCGGGGGGAATCCATTGGCCTGTTCTGCCGGACTTGTAGTCTTGGAGACTGTTGGTAAAAAGGATTTTTTGGATAATGTTTCCCGTTCCGGGGAATATATACGGAGTACAATAAAGGGATGGAATCTGCCTTGTATAAAAGAAATCCGGGGCAAGGGGCTTATGATTGGGGTGGAACTTAAAAATGACGAAAAGTTTACAGCTGGATTTGTGCAGAAAACCTTGCTTGAGGCAGGGCTTTGTATTTCTACCGCAGGGCCCTATGTTTTAAGGTTTTTACCACCTCTTGTCATTACAAAAAAAGAAATTGATGAGGGGCTCAGGCTTTTGTATCTGGTTTTGAGCCAGAAAAAATAGAAGGATAATAGGAAGGTTTTGATGGATTCTCTTGCAAATGTTCTGCCTGATTTTCTTAAAATTTCCGCCTTGGAAAGCCGTAATCTGATTTTGGTACTCGGCCTTATAATGTTTCTTGGTGCCATTGGTGGATGGCTTTTTAAAAAGCTCCGTATTCCCCAGGTTGTAGGGTATATAGTAATTGGAATTGTTATCGGGGCTTCAGGTTTTCAGATTTTAAGTCCTGCCGTAATTCTTTCCCTTAATCCCGTAAGTTCTATCGCTCTTTCTTTAATAGGGTTTATGATCGGCGGGGAATTGAAACTTAGTACAATCAAAAAGTACGGGAAACAATTTACCGGAATTCTGCTTTTTGAGTCCATTGTACCGTTTTTTATAGTTTCTATCTTTGTGACTCTGGTTTCCTGGGTTTTTATGAAGGATTTTGCTGTGGCCTTGTCTATGGGGCTTGTTTTGGGTGCAATATCCTCTGCTACGGCTCCGGCTGCCACAACGGATGTTTTAAAGGAAAACCGTACCCGGGGACCTTTAACTACAACAGTTTTAGGGATTGTTGCCCTTGATGATGCTGTGGCCCTTTTTTTATACGCTATTACTTCTTCCGTTGCCGGGAGCCTTTTGGGAAATCAAACTGCGTCCCTTGGAATGCAGTTACTGGGGCTTTTGTATGATATTTTTGGGTCTATAATTTTGGGTGGTGTTTGCGGCTTTGTTTTAAGTCTTATAGTGAGAAACATTCTTTCTGATGAAGGACGGATTCTTGCTTTTACCCTCGGAGCCATTTTACTTTCTACAGGAGTTTGTGATTTTCTCCAGTTGGATAATATCCTTGCTGCAATGTCATTGGGATTTTTTATGGTTAATATAGCACCTGTAAAATCAAAATCAACGTTTGCCACTGTGGATAAATTTACACCTCCCATATATGTTCTGTTTTTTGTTCTTGTCGGGGCAAAGCTGAATATTTGGGTTGTAACCCCCTTTGTCGCCCTTATTGCCCTGCTTTATGTTGTTTGCAGAACATTGGGAAAATCTATAGGGGCAATTTTAGGTTCTGTGATAACTAAAGCACCGGTGACTGTGAGAAAATATCTTCCTTTCTGTCTTTTGAGTCAGGCAGGTGTGGCAATAGGGCTTTCCATTGTGGCGGGGCAGGATTTTTCTTCCAATATAGGGCCTACTATTGTGCTGGTAATTACTGCAACTACATTTATAGTGCAGTTGGTGGGGCCGGTTTGTGTTAAACACGGGGTTACAAAAGCCGGGGAATGCGGCCTTGATATTACAGAAGAGGACGTAATAAAGAATTTTACTGTGAAGGATGTAACTTGGGGGCAGGAAAAGGTTTGCAGTCTGAACAGCAGGGCTGTCCTTATAGATACTTACCCTCTTGATAAAATACTGGCTCTTTTTTCAAAGGGGTACAACCAGAATTTTGTCGTAGCAGATGGGGATGGAAAATACGAAGGGCTTATAACCCTGGACTCAATAAAAGAAGTCCTTTCAGTTTCCGAGATTACCGATTTTTTGGTAGCCTTTGATGTGATGGTAAGGGCTCCTGTGCTTTGCAGCCCGGAGACTCCTGTAGAGGAAATTCTTGGTATGTTTTCAGAGTATGACACCGAGGTTGTTGTTATAGTCAATATGGAAGGGAAGGCTATGGGGGTTGTTGAGCGCCATGTTGTAGACCATTTTATCCATACAAAGATGGCAGAACTCCACCAAAAGGAAAACAGCCTGGAAAAATAGAAAGTTGAAAACAAAGATTCGGTAATAGTAATCTTTGATGGTTGTAAAGATTGGATAAGAGTATATATTCTGGGTATGCGGGATTTTAAAATGAGGCTTAAAAGGAGCTAAGTTAAAGGACGGATTTTTAAGGGTAAATACCGGAACCGGATTGCCGTATTTATGCACAGAGCTTTGTTTATGCACAGAGCTTTGGGGGCCAAAGCCTGTCATCCCGACCAACGTTTTGGCACCGGAACCGCCCTGCCTTGTGCAAACGCCCTGTGCCAAAACTGCAAAAAGCTGCGCTTTTTGCGATTGAACGCCGGAGTTTTATGGAGGGATCTTGTATTGGCTTTTGGAAAAGCAAGGCAAACTCTACTTTTTGCAAAGTAGTCAAACAAAAGGGAGAGGCGTTTTGGCAGCCTTTGCAACCTTGGTTTGTCAAAGAAACTGCGTTTTTCTTTGCAAAGGCACAAAAC
>JADIMM010000001.1 GCA_017694795.1 Candidatus Gallitreponema excrementavium | reverse complement strand
GTTCCTTTTGTTATAGCAGTACATAATTCTGACAAAGGGAGCATTTTAAATGTTTTGTTTTTGGGAAAAGTCTTTTCAAACAAACACCGGGCTTGTTCTTCCAGGTTTTTGCTGATTTGTCTGTTCAGTTCAATTTTGTCATCCAGGGATTTTAAGATGCCGGCGATTTTTTTTTGGACGGGCAGCGGGGGAAGGGAAACTTCTATATTATCAAATGTCTCCCTTGTGATTGTATCAAAAACTGATCCATGGGTGATAGCTTTGAGTTTCCTTACACTATTTTTGATAAGATAATAAATAAAAGTTTGGTCGTTATTTTCTTTTCCTCTAATACCATAACACGACTGGTTAAATGCCATTGGAAATGGAATCATAGCCATTTCTCCAACTGTTCCCCGTGCTGAAATAATAATATCATCTTTTTGCAGTAATGTTGTTGAACTATGTTCCAATCCTGCTTGTGTTATATATTTTTCTGTTTTATATACATAACGATTGTCATCATTAAAATCCTTTACGGAAAGCCATGGTATTTCTCCATTCCAATATTCAGGGACAGAGGTTTTAGGAGTTCCTCCACCAATAAGACTAATTTGAGAACTTAATTTGCACTTTTTCCATTCGGTTTTCATTGTTTTCTCTTTGTCTCCTTTTGTCTCTGTCCGGGGCTTTTTGCGTTAGGGATTGGAGGGGCGGCACCTCAGGTGCCGTTGCACAGCAATGGAGCCGAAAGGCGGAACCCCGGAAAGCCCGACCGCCGGACTGCAAATTTTGACAGGCAGGCCGGCGGGAACGCCCTAAATCTATGTTAACATCAATTCCTTCTTTCCAGCAGAAAAATCGACGATATTCATGCGAATAATTCCGTCATGGGATAAATCGATTTTGTTCAGGGACAGCACATATTTTGGCGCTGCATCTCTGATGGGACTGAAGGCCCAAAACACCCGGTGATTGTTTCGGGGGTTGTCATCAGTTAAGAAACCGTCAACAATTTTACACAAATTTAAAAAGAAAACAAGTTAGTGTAAGATGAAGTTCCCTTATGCTTTATATACTGTAGACCCAAGAATTATCCGGATTTCTTTTCCGGTCGGCGGCATTCCCGGAACCTTTCTCCCGATTCTCCGAGGAAGCGGTTTCATTTGACAAATTCTGCTTTTTGGCGTACCATGTACATAGATCCTCGTAGGATGAAAGCGGGCGCCGTGCCATGCGTTGCGAAAGCAACCTAGTCTTACACAGGGTCTATTTTTTTTGCCTCAAGTGGATTTTTGGGGGAATAATAATTTTGGGGGTATTTGCCAAAATCAAAAATATCATGAATCAGGCATATTTTATCCTGCAAAAAATTATAATAACGAAATTCACCGCGCTCATAGGCTCTTTGTATTGTCCACAGAACATAATCCGCTGCCTGTAACAGAGGCTCTTCGCTTGTTTTTTGAATAAGTACTCTAATATTGCTTTTGTTTTCGGTTTTCCATTTTTGGTTAAATATGTGTATTGCATTTTGAATTGCTGAATTCATATTTTGTATGCGAACGGTATTCCCCATGGAAGAAAAGTAGCAGTCAATTTCACTGTACAAATGCAGCCGGTTTTTCCAAAAGTTTTGTTACCAGGTATTCATAGATTTTGTCTTTCTTAAAATTAAATTTTCTTCTAAATAAGCCTTCGTTTTTTCGGGCAACAATGCAATAAAAGGTAAAATTCTCAGTTTTTAGGAGCTTAAAGACTTTTTCCCGAACCTCTGCGCAGTCCTTATTGGCATGAAACATCTTTTTTGTGTTGGCAATAGATGGTATGGAACTTAAGTATTCATCTTCTGCTATTTGTTTTTGCAAATTCCGTAAATCTGAGGCTATCTTTTTATTTTCTGTTTTCTTCATGATTACACCCTGTACCCGATAGATCCCAGATTTTTTCTGATTTCTTCTTCCAGCCGGCGGGATTCCCGAAACATGTCTCCCAGTTCCCCGGTAAGGCGGTTCATTTTTTCTTCAAAGGGTTCGTCCTCTTCTTCTGTTTCTTCGATACCCACGTAACGGCCGGGAGTGAGGATATAATCCTGCCTGGCAATATCGGCGGTGGAAACAGCAGCACAGAAGCCTTTCTGGTCATGAAGGGTGCCTTCCTGAAAGGCTTCAAAGGTGGAGGCAAGAAGTTCGATATCCTCCGGGCTAAAGTCCCGGTGTTTGCGGTCCACCATGTGTCCCATTTTGCGGGCATCGATAAACAGGGTTTTGCCTTTTTGCTTTTTGTCTTTTGTGATGAACCAAAGGGTTGCCGGGATTGTTACCGAATAAAAGAGTTGTGACGGCATGGCGATGATGCCTTCTATCAAATCGTCTTCGATAATCCGTTTGCGGATTTCGCCTTCGCCTCCCGTCTGGGATGAAAGTGCGCCGTTGGCAAGGACAAGGCCGATTTTTCCGCCGGGCGCCAGGTGGTAAATCATGTGCTGAATCCAGGCAAAGTTGGCGTTTCCTGCGGGCGGAAGCCCGTACTTCCACCGGGGATCGTCTTTTAATTTTTCCTGTCCCCAGGGGTTGTAGTTGAAAGGAGGATTGGCAAGGATGTAGTCCGCCTTTAAGGTTTTGTGAAGGTCGTTGGTAAAGGTGTCGGCGTGGTAGGGACCCAAGTCGGCACCCAGTCCCCGAATCGTCAGATTCATAACGGCCATTTTCCATGTGTCGGGATTGGCTTCCTGACCATAAATGGAAACGGTGTCTCTTTTGCCGGAATGGTCGGCGATGAACCGGGCAGACTGGACAAACATTCCTCCGGAACCGCAGCAGGGGTCATAGACCCGGGAATTGCCGTGGGGCTTCAGGACGGAGACAAGGGTATTTACGATGCTGGAAGGGGTGTAGAACTCGCCGCCGCCTTTGCCTTCTTTTTCGGCAAATTGGGCAATGCAGTATTCGTAGGTGCGTCCCAAAAGGTCTCGGTTGCCTTCGGTTTCGCTCATGTCCATGTTGGTAAAAAGGTCGACGACATCTCCCAGAACCTGTTTATCCAAATCGGGGCCGGCGTAGTTTTTGGGCAGCACGCCTTTGAGTTTTTTGTTGCCGGCTTCGATGGCCCGCATGGCGTCGTCGATGACGGTGCCGATTTCCGGTTTGTGGGCAGCGGCAGCGATTTTTGACCAGCGGGCGGCTCCCGGGACAAAGAAAACGTTTTCTTCAAGGTAGGCGTCGGGGTCATTTTCAAAACCGTCGCCTTCCTGAACAAGCTGATTGTACTTTTTCTCGAAAGCGGCGGAAATGTATTTCAGGAAAATGAGGCCGATGATGACGTTGCGGTATTCGGAAGCGGGAATATGTCCCCAAAGGACGCAGGCGGCGTCCCAGATTTGTTTTTCAAAACCGATATTGGCGGTGTTGCGGGGTTTCGCGGTTTCCGTTTTTTCTTTTTTTGCCATGAGTTTAATTCCTTATTGGGTTTTTATTATGACACAAATAAATGTTTTTTTGTAGTCTTTTGGGTTATGTAGGTAGATGGTTTTTGAAGGATGTTTTTAGTAATTTGGTGGTGTTAAAAAAAATATGATTTAGTAAAAAAAGACAAGTTTTGTTTGTGTTGCATAAAAATATGTATTAAACTTTAATTTAAGATTAAGGCTTGCTATTGTTTAAGAGGGATGTAATGAAAAAAGGCTGCACTTTGTATAAAGGCAGCCTTGGAAATATTATTTGTGATTTTTCGGTTTAGAAATTTATACCGAATCCCAACTGTGGTATGATGCCAAATCTGAAAAATTTGTTAATCTCCGGGTGCATACCATGGGTAAAAATTTAGTCAAAGATGCAATATTATTGTGAGTATTATAAAATAACAATAATGAATATAACATGATGACACAAATGCAAATTAAAATAAAACATATATTGACTCGTGTATTAATAACCTATATAGTAGGATGTAAAGGGATGTAAGATGCGTTACATAGGGAGTAAAATAAATTTACTAAAAAACATTGAAAATTGTATTTCCCAAAACATACATACTAAGCAAAATTCTTTTTGCGATATTTTCAGCGGGACGGGAGTTGTTGCGCGATATTTTAAACCACAGTATGAAATCATTTCTAATGATGCACTTTTCTTTTCCTATGTACTTCAAAAAGCCTATGTGGAAAATAACGAAATTCCAACTTTCGATAAATTACAAAAAGAAATAAAGGACCCTTTTTTATTTCTTGAAAATACGGTACTGAGTGAAACAGATGAAAAATTTATTTCTGAAAATTATTCTCCAGTTGGGGAGAATAAACGGATGTATTTTACCGAGGAAAACGCCCGTCGAATTGATTTTATCAGAACTACTATTGAATACTGGAAAACTGAAAAAAAACTGACCGAAGTGGAATACTATTATTTACTTGCCAGTCTCATTGAAGCTGTTCCATCTGTTTCAAACATCACGGGCACATATGGGGCATATCTAAAAAAATGGGATAAGAGAGCATTTAAGAAGCTTGAACTCTCAAGATATGAGATAGAGAACAATGGTAAAAAAAATTATGCTTACAATGAAGATGTCTTTGATTTGGAAAAACATATTTCGGGTGATATTCTCTATATTGATCCTCCATATAATTCAAGGCAGTATGCCCCAAACTACCATGTCCTTGAAACAATTGCTCGATACGATAATCCACTACTTTCTGGTGTTACAGGAATGAGGCCATATGAAAATCAAAAGTCTGTTTTCTGTTCAAAGAATGAAGTGAACGATGCTTTTGAGCAACTTATTAAAAACGCTGACTTTTCACATATTGTAATGAGTTATAGTTCGGCAGGTCTCATGAAAGCCGATTTTATTGAAAAGATTTTAAAATACAATGGAATTTCTTCAACCTTTACTTTGCAGAAAATTCCATATAGAAAGTACAAATCCAAAATTTATAATGAAAGCGGTGTATGCGAATATCTTTTTTACATTCAGAAAAAATCCCAAGGTGCAGTTTATACAATTCCAGAAGAAAATCTTTTGAAGGGTACGAGCCCTTCGGCAACATATACATTTAATAAATCAAAATATATAAAAAGTCCTCTCAACTATATTGGTGGTAAATATAAATTGCTTCCACAGATTATGCCATATTTTCCAAAAGATATTGGAACTTTCGTTGATTTATTCTGTGGCGGCTGTAATGTAGGAATTAATACCAATGCGAAAAAAATTGTATTCAATGATCTCAACACAATTTTAACGGATATGTTCAAAGTTTTTAAAAAAATGGACTTAGATGAGCTTCTCTCAAAAATTGAGAGAATTATTTCTGAATGGAATCTTTCAATGACTAACGAAAAAGCTTTTATTGATTTTCGAAACCATTACAATCAGACTCGAGATCCGATTGAATTGTATGTCCTTTCTTGTTATTCCTTCAACTATCAATTTCGCTTTAATAATAACCACGAATACAATAATCCATTCGGAAAGTCGAGAAGTCAATTCTCTGAGACAATGAAAAACCATTTGATTCAATTTGTAAATAGGTTAAAATCATGTGAGGTCGAATTCATGTCTTACGATTTTGTAGATTTCCCGATAGACGATTTGACTACAAATGATTTTATCTATTGCGACCCCCCCTATCTAATTACGACTGGCTCATACAATGACGGAAATCGTGGATTCAAAAATTGGTCTTTGGATTCAGACAAAAAGCTGTATGCTTTACTTGATAAATTGAATGAACAAGGAATTCGTTTTGCTCTGTCAAATGTTTTTTCCCATAAGGGAGAGAGTAATGGTATTCTTATTAAGTGGGCAAAAAAATATCATGTTTATCATTTGAATATGACTTATTCGAATTCATGTTACAATACATCCCGCACAGGAAGTGATGAAGTATTGGTAACAAATTATATAGAGAATCTTTATGGTTAATTTTGTAGAAATCACTTCAAAGAAAACCCGTGCTTTTGGTTGGGTGCAGGATGCTGGCAATTTGAGCGCTCTTTGTAATGTTGTTGCAATCTTTGATGAAACTTCTACTTTTCATAAAGAAATTGTATCGAACAAAATTCCGCTTTTAGTCAAAGATGAAAATATAAAATCTGAAATGATTTCTGTATTGAATAGTCGCCCTATAGCAATAACTTACAAACTTTTAACAGGGAGCCACATAAAACCACGTGCTAATTCTCCTTGTGACGGAATCGTACAGGCTGCTGTAAAAGGCCAGAAACGAGAATACATAGGCGACTGGCCGGCAGACAACTTCGTTCGGTGGGCACAGGCATTTGGTTTTATTTCTTACAATTATAGAGATGATACTTTTTCGGTAACTGAGTTTGGGAAAAAACTTATAAAAGCAGAAAATAAAAAGGAGATTTTGATTCAGGCGGCTTTGTCATATCCACCGGCATATAGAATTATGTCCTTACTCAAAGACTCTGCAACAATTCTTACAAAATTTGAACTTGGTGAAAAGCTTGGATTTACGGGCGAGGATGGTTTTATTTCTTATCCGCTTGCAAGCATTGTCGCTGCAATGGCTTCAAGTACTTCTACAAAAGAGCGCAATGATATTCGTTCTGATTGGGAATCATCTTCCGACAAATATGCACGAACGATTGCCCAATGGCTTGTTTCGCTCGGACTCTTAGAGAACGATAAAAAAGATATTTCTGTTCAATATGGAAGCCGAGTTGTGAGTGATACTTTAGGAGGATTCAGGATTACACCAGTTGGGGAAAGGTACTTACGCAATGCATGTGGAAACAGTCGACATAGGAAATTGAAAAAAATTATTTCTTATGAAATATTTGCAACAAAGGGGAAAGACCGTGAATATCGCCGTTTGCGTCGTTCTTTGATTTTAAAATTCCTTGCTGATAAAAAGCATAAATGCACATTTGAAGAAATCAGTATACTCCTAAAAGCGTATGGTTTAGAGGAACAGGTTGAAACAATAAAAGATGATATTATAGGTTTTATTAATCTTGGGCTTGAATTGGAAACTGACGATACTGGTGCAGAATTGAAAGATTCTATTTGTGATTTCTCTATTCCATTCTACAAAGATTTAACAAAGAAATCAGAGCTTTCAGCGGAAAAAGATATTATCCGTGCAAAATTACATAATATTTCACACGAATATCTTTCATTGCTTGATATTGCTTTTGACCCAAGCCAGAATAGACTTTTTGAAATGAAAACAATGGAATTGTTTCTGTGTGAATGTGGATTTTACGGAGACCATTTAGGTGGAGCGAGCAAACCTGACGGAGTTCTTTTTACAAATTGTATAGACTATAAAAATTTTGGAATTATTGTTGATATGAAGGCATATTCAAAAGGTTACAGTCTGCCTGTTGGTCAACGTGATGAAATGCTTCGCTATATTCGAGAGAATATTGAACGGAACAAAGATTTGAATCCAACCGAATGGTGGAAGATTTTTCCAGATTCTGTAGATAAATTTTACTTTATGTTTGTGTCAGGTTCCTTCAAGGGTGATATATCAGAAAAACTAAAAAAAATCGCAATGATATATAATGTGAACGGAACGGCAATGCCGATTGCAACAGCTTTACTTGTAGCAGATAAAATAAAAGGACAAAATAAGAATGATGAAGCTCAAAATGAATTTATCGCCGGTATTAAAAATTCGGAATATGGTCAATAGTATTTATGATATAAAAATGATTGTACCAATACCTCTTTTATGTTTGTGAAATATTCCTAACAAAAAAGGCTGCGCTTTGTATGAAAGGCAGCCTTGGAAATATTATTTGTGATTTTTCGGTTTAGAAATTTATACCGAATCCCAACTGTGGTGTGATGCCGAATCTGAAAAATTTGTTAATCTCTGCTTCCGGCATAGAAATAGGATGCCCGTTGATATTGTAAACCTCTCTTGAGGTAGAAAAACCAAAGTCAAAAATAAAATCGCATCCTAGAATAAAAGAAATATTATTATTAGCACCGAACCGGAATTGGGGTGTTAGTCCGAATCCCATGGCAGTAAAACGTTCAGGGCAGTTTTCTTCCATGATGATTTCTGTTGTGGTTTTGGCTACAAGCAGGTGAAATCCTGCTCCTGTCTGGAAGCGGACATTGGAATATCCCAGGTCAATTCCAAAGGCAGGCCCTATGATAAATTCAAACCCTGCTGCCATTTCGTTTATACCTTTCACGTTTCCGGATTCAATACCGCCGACTTTTTCTCCCATAAAAGCTCCCAAGGGGGAAAGAGAAATTGAACCGTAAATACCCAGCATATTGTCCAACAAGAAGTAATCATAGGTACTGATTTTTACCGGAAGTAAAAGATCTGTACGCTTGAGTTCAACTGTTTGCCCTACATAGGGGATTTTACCCTCCTGACTTTGGAAGCCGGCACTTACACCAAAAGAAAAATCAAGCCCGTATTTTCCTTCCGCTGCGAATATTGTTGTTGCACAGAGCAATAACACAAGTAAAGTTACAATTCTTTTCATTTACAAACCTCCGTTTTAAAAAGAATAATTTATAGTGACATTTTTTTTTTTGTCAATGTAAAACTGTGGAGGTTTGTTTTAAAAGTAATTTTTGTCCTTTTATCTTTGTATCATTGCCTTCAAACATTCCTGTCATTCCGCTTTTGCAGCCTTTGTAATCAGGGTTGTCAAAGAAACAGTGTTTCTCTCTGCAAAGGCACAAAGCGTTATTCAGCATGCGCCGAATTCTTGGATAGTATGCCGGTTTACTGTTCTACCAAAAGCCTTTATTTTTATCCGCTAAAGGTGGATTCTGCTGTTGGGGTTATTGTTTCCTGCACCTGGAACTTCGGGAATCCGGGGCGTTTGGAAACGCGGTACTTTTTTGTTCCGGGTGCTTACCTTAAATTAAAGGCTTTAACTTTATTCGTTTTCTTCTATTATAAAGAGTTTTTCCAGTACTTTCAGGTTTCTTTCCATAAGGGAAATGTATGTTTCCCCGTTGTCAAAGTCTTCCTGGGTTAGGTTTGAGGTGCTGTGGAGTTCCAGGACCGGCACATTAAGGGCCTGGGCTATTGTCCCTGCTATTTTGCGGTTGCTTAATTCCGTTGCCAGCACAGCCCGGACTTGTTTTTCTTTTCCTGTGTTTATGAGCCTTGCGATTGTTGCGGGGCTTGCCTCCACTGCGGAGCTGCATCCTGAAAATGCTGCACTGTATTCTATTCCGAATTCTTCTGCAAAGTATCTGTAGGGGAATCTGTCTCCCACCAGAATGTAGGGTTCCGGGGTTTTTTCAATTACTGTATGGATTTGGTTTTCAATCCGGATTATTTCCTGCTTGTATTTTTCGGCATTGTTTTTGTAGTAAATCATATTGAGGCCTTGGTTCTTTTTTTGGTCTGCTTCCAGGATTGCAGGAAGGATTCCGTCTATGATTTTTATTGCATTTGCAGGGGATGTCCAGTAGTGTTCGTCTATTTCACCTTTATGGAGGATTTCTGTTATGTCGGTTTCTTCTTCCCCGTCCTTTGTATGTCCGGTATTTTCAAAATCTGCTGTTTCTGCCGGGTTTTGTTCTTCTTTATCATGGTCATGTTCTGCAGGCTGGGAATCCCGGGGGGGTGTGTTCTCCAAAAGCCGGACGAATTTTTTCATGGGGATTATTACCGGTGTTTGGGAATTGTTGTCGCTTGCCGTGTTTTTAAGGATTTTTGAAAGCCACACATCGCTTTCTCCTCCGGTGTAAATAAATATGTCTGCATTTTGGATTTTGATTATATCTTTAGGGCTTGGGTCGTAGGTGTGGATTTCCATTCCCGGTTTTATAAGGAGTTCCAGTTTTACGGTTTCTTTGCTTTGGGGATTAAGGGAGTTGGGGGAACTGACTATTGCCCTTGCAAAATCGTATGCCGGAAAGTTTTCGCAGACTATCGAAATTGTATTTCCGTCTTTTTGTGTTTTTTGGCATCCCGAGGCTGAAAGACTTGCGAGAATTGCAAGAAGTAATATTGAAAGTTTTTTAAGGGTTGTTTTTGTTTTTTTGTTCTGCATTTTTTTTCTCCTGTTTTTTGATTTTGTATCCGGATTTTCCGGTTGGTTTTTTATTGCTTTGCGTTTTATCTTTTGGTTATTTTTCCTGCTATTATCGAAATTAAGAACACACCTAGGTGAACCAGGACTATGCTGGCTCCTGCCGGGGTGGAGGCATAGAAGGAGATTATTATTCCTGCCCCAAAGCAGAATACGGAAATTACTGCGGAAGAGATTACTACCTTGAAGAAGCTCTTGAAGATTCTCATCGAAGAAAGGGGGGGAAAGATTATGAGGCTTGAAATCATTAAGGCTCCTATTAACCTCATTCCGATTATTACCGTGCAGGCTGTAAGGACTGCGATGAAAGTATTGTAAGCCTTTGTTTTTATTCCCGAGGAATGGGCAAAGGTTTCGTCAAAGGTGACTGCAAAGATTCTGTGGTAAAAAATAAAGAACGATGGGATTACTATCAGGGCAAGGATTATGCTGACCCAAACATCTTCTTTTCCGATTGCCAGGATGCTTCCGAACATATAGGCGTTTATATCTGTGTTAAGGCCGGAGGTAAGGGTTGTTACCGTGATTCCTATTGCCATTGCGCTGGTGGAAATTATTGCCACCAGGGCATCCCCTTTTACGGAAGAGTTTCCGCTTACTTTTAAAAGAAGGATTGCTGAAATTATGGAAACCGGCAGGGAAATAAAGAGGGGGGAAAGGTTTAGTGCCAGGGCTATTGCCACTGTTCCGAATCCCAGGTGGGAAAGTCCGTCCCCTATCATTGAAAATCTTTTTAAGACCAGGATTACTCCCAAAAGGGCTGCACAAAGGGAAATGAGGCTGCCTGCGATAAATGCCCTGGTCATAAAGCTGTATGTAAAAATGTTTCCTATGTATTCGTTTAAGTTTTCCATTTTTCCTATTTTTGTTTCCTCTTTAACTGTTCCCGGAAAGGCTTTTGTAAAATCCGGTTTTTAAATATTCTTCTGTTGTGCCGAAGAAGTAGTCTTTTTCGTCCAGGTGGAGAATCAGCCCGGCGTCTTTTAGGCTTCTTTCAAGGTCGTGGGAAACCATAAGGATTGCAGGGCCCGGGAAGTAAGCAGGGCCGTCTGGGGCCGGAAGCCCCTCTTTTGTAAATCCGGGATTTTGTTCCTTTTGAGGGGATTCCGGGAGGGGGTTGTCTCTTGCCGGAGTGTTAAGCTTTTTTACCAGGGTGTAAAATTCATCTGTTACCAGGGGATCAAGGCCTGTGACAGGTTCATCCAGGACGATTAAATCCCTGGAGGCACAGAGGGTTCTTGCCAAAAGGGTTCTTTGCTGTTGGCCTCCGGAAAGCTCTTTAAAGGACTGGTTTTTAAATTCCCCTATTTCCATCTGGAACATAGCCTGGGCACAGAGTTTTTTTTCGGTTTGGGTATAAAAGGGATTGAGCCTTTTAAGAAGATTCTTTTCTTTTTTTCTTAATGAAAGACATCCTGAAAGGACTATTTCCTTTACCGAGGCTGGAAAGTCCCTCTTGATGTCTTTTTGCTGGGGCAGGTATCCTGTTCCCCGGGAATTAACGGTTATTTCCCCTTCTTTTGGCTGGATAAGGCCCAGGAGGGCTTTTATGAGGGTGGTTTTTCCTGTTCCGTTTTTTCCCAGGACGCAAAGGTACTGGCCGGGGAAAAGCTCAAAAGAAAGGTTTTGGATTACCTTGTGGCTTCCGTAGGCTACAGTGAGGCTGGTGCATTTTATTACCGGGGTTTGGGTTTTGAGTTCTTTTTCCATTTTTTATAAAGCCTGGAGTCCCTTTTTGTTCAGAGGTCTTTGGCTTTTGCCTCCCCTTTGGTTTCGCATTCCCGGCATTTGCCGTACAAAACGGTTTTGCTGTTGTCCACGGAAAATCCGTGTTCTTCTTTTATGTGGGGGCTTAATCCGGTTAAATGGCTGCACTTCATGTGGAGGATTTTTCCGCAGTCGCAGCATTTAAGGTGGATTACCGGGGTTTTTTCTTCTTCCGGGGAGGAATATTCATAAAAGGCTTTTTTTTCGTTTTCTATTACGAACTTTTTTATTCCCCCTGACTGGGAGAGTATGTCCAGGGTCCTGTAAATTGTTGAAAGCCCGGGTTTTTCCCCGGAAAGGGAAAGTTTTTCAGAGATTTCTTCTGCAGTCATGTGGCAGCCGGAATGCTTTTTAAGGCAGTCCAGGATAAGTCTCCGGGGCTTTGTATTGTAATCGGAATTCATATTGAAAATGATAATCATTCTCAAATGTATTGTCAAGGCGGGGGGAACTGGTTAAGGGCTTTTAAGCCTTGTGGCGGTGGCGGGTTTTTTTGTCTTTTGAGGTTTGAAAATCCGCCTTGGGTTTGGGTTACAGGACGGGGCTATTAATAAAATTTACTTGATAGGGCAATGAAATTACATTACAATGTGCAGATAATCCCGGAAAATGAGTTTAGACGGTTTTTTTACAAATTTGGTTATATAAACTCGATTAATAAAATTTACAGCCTGGAAAAGATGCCGGAATGGGAGGAAAAAAATGAAAAAGATAATTTTAGTTCTTATAGTTCTGTTTTTTACCGCTTTGGTGTTTGGGCAGATAGAACCTAAATCCATGGCTGTTATGACTTTTGATGTTAAAGGGAATGCAGTTTCCAGTGAAGAAGCCGAAGCCATAACGGAGCTTTATATTACAGAACTTATTTCTACAGGAAGGATTTCTGTAGTTGACAGGACAAATTTTAACAAACTCCTTCAAGAAATGCAGTTTTTAGCAGGGGACTGGGCAGACAGCGAGAAAATAGTAAAACTGGGAACAGCTGCCGGTGCAGAAGTTATATGCCGGGGTCAGATTTTAAAGCTAGGAAGCAAGATGTATCTTTCTGCAACAGTAATTGATGTAAAGACTGCAAAAGTAATGGCAAGTGCAAATGCACAGTTTGATTCCATAGATGATGTATTTGGGGTTTTGACAACTTTTGCAAGTGACATAGCGGAAGGGGTTTGTCCCATGCCATGCCCCTTCAAGATCGGTGACACAGGTCCTGGAGGTGGTATTGTATTTTATGTTAAAGGGATAAAAGCTTGGGAATGTAGCGAGATTTTGGGATCTAGTAACTGGGAAGGGGCAAAATCCCTTTGCAGCGAGTACAGGGGTGGAGGATATAGCGACTGGTATTTGCCTAGTAAAGATGAACTGAATCTTGTATATATTAACTTAAAAAGCACAGGAAAAATTTCCGATGATGAGGATGATGATTATTGGTCTTCGTCTGAGCTCAGTAAGAGTGACGCGTGGAGGCAGAGTTTGGGAAGTGGCTATCAGTTCTTCTCAAATAAGGATAATATGCATTCTGTTCGAGCTGTCCGGGCTTTTAACTATTAAACTATTTAACTATTTGACTTTTTATAAGGATAACCAGTATGGCTTTATATTATGATTTACAGGTTATCCCGGTTTGTTTTTCCGGATTAAAAGAGTCATATCAGGATTTTTCTGGATTTAATAAAATCTAATTAAAAAGAGCTCAAAAATGAAAAACAGTTTTGATTTTGTTTTTTGTGTTTGTGGTGGCGGTCTTGGGCTGCCCCCTTTACATTCCCGCCCGTATGGTTGATGTGGAAAAGGGTACGATTCTTCATTCTGCAAAAATGTCCCTTAACTATTGGGAGGAATACGAAGAGCAGCTTCCCAGGTTTGCAGCGGAATGTGTAGATAAAATTCCTATGCCAAATTTTTTTACCGGTGTTTGGACGGGGACTGTTTCCACAGAAGATTTTGACGACAGCTATGAAATTACTTTTGGGGAAAAATCAAAATGCAGCATAAAGGTTTTTTCTGTGGATTCAACCGGAAAGGAAACTGTCCAGGAAGGAACAGGGACTTATTCATATTCAGGGGACAACTTTTCCGGAGGAAAGATATTCAAACTGGTAGCAAATTTCCCCAATGCAAAGATTAAGCATCTAAGCAGAATCAACTGGTCTTATCCTTTGAGTATGAGTGGCAGCCAGGGGGAATTCAGTATTAACATTTATCCTGACAGTACAAAAAAAGAACTGGCAAGGCTCACCCTTATGAAAGTTGAATAAATATTGTTTTTTTAATGCTGGTACAACCCGTGTCCAGCCCTGTAAAAAGCTGAAAGGTTTAACTGCCCTTTAAGCCTTGTGGCGGTGGCGGGTTTTTTTTGCTCTTGAGGTTTGAAAATCCGCCTTGGGTTTGGGTTACAGGACGGGGCGTTACGGGGTGTCCCCGTTGGGTGGGGGAGCGGACAAGCCGGGAATGTTTTGTGTAGCCAGCCTTTTTTGGTTCCGGGTGCTTTTGGGTGGCTTGGGAGCGGGGGGCGGGGCTCCGCCCCTCAATAATTAAAGTCTTGGAATAAAAAGTTTTTTGGGGCTTCCGGGTTTTGTTAAAATTGATTTATATTTTTTTCTTGTGTTTTATGATATAAATATTCCAGGTTTATGGGGGAATATTTTGCAGGAAGAATTTAAGGGCTTTTTTGGGCCGGGGCAAAAGCCGGATTTTAATAAATTAATGGAAGAAATTATTCTGGGTTTGGAAAAGGGGGCTTCCCTTGGTGATGGGCTTGGGGTGGCGGCTCCCGGTTCCGGCGGGGAAAAGCCTTGGCTTTTGCTCCAAACTTGCTGCGCCCCTTGCAGTACTACCTGTATAGAAAGGCTTTTTCCTTATTTTAAGATTTGCGTTTTTTTTTACAATCCCAATATTTATCCTTTTGGGGAATACTCTAAGAGGCTGGATGCAATGAAGAGGTTTATTGAGCTTTTTTCCCGGGATAATTGTCTTTCCGATGAGGAGCTTTATCTTGAGGCTTTTGATTACCGGGAGGGGGAATTTGAGGAAAAGATTTCCCTTGGGGATTCTCCCGGGCTTGCCCTTTTGCCTGAGAGGGGGGAAAGGTGCCGGAGGTGTTACAGTTTCAGGCTTGAGGGGGCTTTTGCCTTTGCCTCAGAAAAGGGGTTTGATTATGTTTGTTCCACCCTTACTTTAAGTCCTTATAAGAATTCCCTTTGGGTGAACGAGATTGGGTATGGCCTTGAGGCCTCCGGGGCTTTTGGGGTTAAGTATCTTCCTTCTGATTTTAAGAAGAAGAACGGTTATCTCCGTTCCATTGAGCTTTGCAAGAAGTATTCCCTTTACCGGCAGGATTACTGCGGCTGCCGGTACGGCCTGGAAAATTCCAGAAAGGAATAGGTTCGGCTGGCCGGGGAAAGTTTGGTAGTGGTCTTTGCGGGGGAAAAAAGGAGAAAAAAGCAATTGCTGAAACAATCAAAAAAGCAGAAGAGTCTGTAGAGGCAATGAATGTGGCTCGTAAGAGTATGCTAAAATACAACAGTTCCTTTGCTGAAGGATTACAAACATAAATATGTCGATGATATTTGATATAATTCTTTTTTCATAAAATAACTAAAAACATTAAGCCTGTTCGCTCGATTTGTATAGAAATTGTTATATGTATGATACAGTAAGCACGGAGGTAAAATTAATGGGTAAGGTTTTATATATAATATTGCAATGTACATGGGGAATCTTTCAAACCTTTTTAGGTTTTGTTATTTTTTTGTTACACTACAAAAGCAAGCATTACAGTTATCATGGTTCAATTGTTACTGTATGGAAGTCCAAAACCAGCCTATCCTTAGGCTTATTTGTTTTTGTCACTTCAGAACCTTTTTTTGCAAAAAAATTTGAAGGACAGATAAGCGTTGCGGAACTCTCTAACCGTTTACTGGTACATGAGTACGGACATACGGTTCAGTCCCTGATTTTGGGACCATTATACCTGTTTGTCATAGGAATACCTTCTACATTATGGGGTTTTCTGGGAGGAAGAAAACGCCGGGATGAACAAATCCCTTATGGGGCTTTTTTTACAGAAAAGTGGGCAAATAGTCTTGGTGAACAGGTTACGGGAGAAAAATCTATAGAAAATCTTGTTCTTGAGTAAAAAGAAAACTTTCTTTCGGATATGGTGGAAAAGGTTAGAATCTTGTAAGTCATAAGTGGGAACATGATGATATGGAGAAATATTTAGGGTAAAAGCGGTTTCATAAATAAAAAAGTAAATGAATATTTTATATATGGATTATGGTATTAATATAAAAAATCCAAATGCATTATTGGCAGGGCTACCTTCCGATAGCCGGTAAAATAAAGAACTTGAAAAATACGGGTTAATTGCCGGGCTTCCTTTTGCTTTCCGGAAAATTTAAAATACACAGAAAAACTATTCGTCCTATAGGGAATTTTCTCGTGGCTTATCTAAAAGAAAATATTCTCAAAATTATTGGTTTATTTCAGTGCTACCTTTCAGCTTCCGTAAAAAAATAAAAAACCTGAAAAAAAATCATTTTTTTTGTTTTTTTCTCTTGCTCATAACGCTGGGTAATGAAGTATTTTTATTCAAGGTGGAAAGGCTTGGGGTTCATCTTGGCAGGGAAAAATCCTGGGCTTTCCGGAATTTTTACTGAAGCTCCTGCCTGGACTTTTAAAGGCGGCGGGAGCGGGATTTATCTTCCGGCAGGAAGTTACAGAGTGTAGGCTGGATTTATTCCTGAAAACTTATTCCCCGGCTGAAACAGCTTTCCGGAATTTTTACGGAAGCTGCTGCCTGGACTTTTAAAGGCGGCGGGAGCGGGATTTATCTTCCGGCAGGAAGTTACAGAGTGTGGGCTGGATTTCTTCATGAAAACTTATTCCCCGGCTGAAACAGTTTTCCGGAATCTTTACGGAAGCTGCTGCCTGCTGCAACCTTTCGGGGCTTTCCGGGTTTGATTTCCATCGACCCAAGGCAGTAACCAGGGCAGTGCCACCAGGGACTTTAAAAGGCCTGCAAATTCAGTTTTGCCAGAATTTGAGGGTTTGTGCCGTTTTCAGGTTTTTAGGTTTAAATTTTTCCGGATTTTCCGGTTAAGATTTTAATACAAGGAGGTTCTATGGAACAGGATTTTACAGAAGAATACACAAGCGGAAAACTGGCTGAGCTTTGCGGGGTAAGCGTCAGGACGGTTCAGTATTATGACTCCCGGAACCTTCTGGTTCCCGGAAAATTTTCTTCCGGGGGAAGAAGGCTTTATTCCCGGCAGGATTTACATAAGCTGAAAATCATTCTCTTCTTGCGGGACCTGGATTTTTCGATAAACGATATAAGAAAAATCCTTTCAGGAAAAAATCCTGAAAAAACAATTTACTGCCTTATAAGCCAACAGGAAAGCTTTATCAAAACCGAAATTTCTGCAGGCCAAAACCGTCTCGAAAAACTTTTGCAGGTAAAGGAAGGCCTCAAAGATTTTGAAAAAATCTCTTTTGATTCAATAGGAGTTGTTGCAAAAATGATAGAAAACAAAAAAAAGCTGAAAAACCTCCATGTGTTTATGATAGTTGTGGGAGTCTTAATGGACATCATCGAAATAGGAACAGCGGTTTTTTGGTGGAAAACCGGAATCTGGCAGCCTTTTGCCCTGGGAATGGTGGTCGTGGTATTTTTGGGGATTTATACCTCCCGGGTCTATTTCAAAAAAACGGCTTATATCTGTCCCCTGTGCCAAAGGGTTTTTAAACCCAAATTCAGGGAAGCCTTTTTTGCTTCCCATACACCCAGAACCCGGCGTCTGGTGTGCCCGGGCTGCCACGAAAAAAGTTACTGTGTGGAAACCTATTCCCAGGAATCCGGCAAAGAACCGGAAGTATAGAACCCGGTCAGGGAAAAACACAGCAACATTAAAAAGCATCGGCATTAAAAGAAAGGAGAGGATTCTCCCAAAAAAACTTAAGTCAAATAAACAAAAAGGTTTTGGGGGAGTCCTTCATTTGCATTATTCATTTTGGATTTTGGGCGTGTCCCTCCGCCAAAGGCTCCGGGCCGGGCTGGTCCGGGTTCCGCGCCATAAGGCGCTCCATTCCTCCGCTTCGCTCCGGAACGCGCTCCCCGCGCCCTCCCCATCCCTCACGCAACAGGCCGGGGATTCCCGTAAAACAAATTTGGCACAGGGGCTTTCCCGTGTGGGCAGGATTTGAATTCTTGACTTTCCGGTTATTATCAATTACACTTTAATCAAGAAGACCTTGCACGCCTCTGATTCATTTCAAGCGCACCCAGCGAGGTTCTTTTTTTATGGGGAAAAAACAAGTTTGAAACAATATAATAAACCTGCCTTATCCACAGTAGAACAGGCAGAACTTCCCTTATTTCTTTTGTTTAGTTTTGGATTGAATCATAGAATTTCTGTTGTAAAGGTTTGACTTAAAAGTATATAATAATTCAAGAATTTTGATTAATATAAGCCTTTACAAGCATGAAAGAAGAAAATAAAGAATATCTAACTACACAAATAATCACTTATATTGGAAATAAACGGCAACTTATCAGGAACATAGAAGAAGAAATCAAAAGAATTGCCGCTTTATTAGGTAAAGAAAAACTTGTTTGTGCGGATATTTTTTCCGGTTCGGGAATTGTTGCCCGGATGTTAAAAAAATACAGCAGTGTTTTAATAGTCAACGATTTGGAAGAATATTCACGCCTCATAAATGAATGTTATCTGACTAATAAAAAAGATTTCCCCGATGTAAAATGGAGGGAATATAAATCAGTAATAGAAGAAATATGTAACAACAAAAAAGAACCAGGAATTATCACAAAAAATTATGCCCCTCAGGATGACGGAAATATTCAAAGAGGAGAAAGGGTTTTTTATACCCATGAGAATGCGCTCTTAATCGACACATATCGCAGTCTTATTGATAAAGTGGTGCAGGAAGAAGATATGAAAAAATTTTTTTTAGCGCCTCTCGTGACAGAAGCTTCGATTCATGTAAATACAAGCGGAGTTTTCAAAGGGTTTTACAAAGATAAAAATACCGGAATCGGTTGTTTTGGAGCTGCCGGCAAGAATGCTTTGACCCGCATTTTTGGAAAAATAGAATTAAAAGAACCGGTTTTAAGCAATTTCAATTCAAAGGTTAAAATCTATAAAAAAGATGCGGTGGAGCTTGCCGGGGAATTAAAAAAAATAGATATTGCTTATCTGGACCCCCCGTATAATCAGCATCCTTACGGTTCAAATTATTTTATGCTTAACCTTATCATAAAAAATAAACTGGATGTTGAAATCAGTAAAGTTTCAGGGATAACACAGGATTGGAACCGGTCGGAATTCAACAAACCCTATTCAGCCTTACAATCCATGGAAAAAATCATAGATACAATTGATTCAAAATTTGTCATCGTATCCTACAATTCCGAAGGATTTATTACTTTTGAGCAAATGAAAACAATGCTGGAGCACTACGGAAAACTCAACACCGTTGAAATTACCTATAATACATTCCGGGGAAGTAGAAACTTGAATAATCGTAATATACATGTTTCTGAGTATCTATTTATTTTAAATAAGGGGAAATAAATGAGCCAACACGATAGTTTGCGAGAAAGAGTTGAACAACACAAGCCAAAAAATATAAAGTCCAAGCTAGATGATAAAGATGTTTATAAAGCCATGGAACTTGTAAAAAAATATTTAAAAGATAAAAGAGAATTTCAAGATTTTTTTAATACAAATTGGGAATTAAGTTTTTCAAGTGAAATAGAAATCAAGTACATGATAGATTTTATTAAACGAAAGAAAATCAGACATGATTTTTGTTATGACTGTATAGAAAGAAAAATTGTACCAGATGGTGGAATTCTATATCTTGTCAATAAAAAAACAAATGAAAAATTACCGTTGGTCATAGCAGAAATTAAACGACAGGGAACTAATAAAGAAAGAATAAAAGAGGGAAAATCAAAACAAGCAACAGGAAATGCGATAGAGCGTCTTGGTAAGAATTTAACCGGTATAAAAGCTATGATGAATTATGAAGATATAACCCCTTTTGTCTGTTTTGGTTGGGGATGTGATTTTGCGGTTGATACAGATGAGACATTAACAGTCCGTTCTAAAATAATTGTGATGAATGAATTCTACCAGTTAAATAAAATTTATGTTTTCAAAAAAGATGGTACTTCTGATGCAAATTCATTTGCCCCTGTTTCAATGTTTTTTAGAGAAGATCGTTGGAGTGTGCAAGAAATGTTTGACATAATGAAAGAAATTGCTGAAACTTCATTTAGGTATTATTTGTATTGAGTGGGATTATCAAAATAAATTATAAAATTTATTATCATTTTTTTCCCTTTAAAAAAAAGGTTAAGTTGTATAATAGGATATTATTTTTCCGGAGCTTTCAATGAAGCAGTGTGTAAATGGGGAAAACCTTCACCTCCGACTTAAGAAGGTAATCGGGCAGTTCAGGTTATTGACCAGATGGTGGACGAGGATATTCTTTTCTGGATTAACGCAGCCAGTCTGTATCGTGTCCGGGGAAGCGTTTCTGAAAATATGTTCGCCTGTGTTCCGGTTGTTTAACGGTGTAAAGGGGTAAAAGTGGCAGGATGTGTTCCCTTTTCCGTTTTTTTGGGCGTGTCCCTCCGCCAAGGGCTCCGGGCCGGGCTGGTCCGGGTTCCGCGCCATAAGGCGCTCCATTCCTCCGCTTCGCTCCGGAACGCGCTCCGTGCGCCCTCCCCATCCCTCACGCAACAGGCCGGGGAATTCCGGTTTACCGCGGCGGTTTTTCATCTTCCAACGGAACCCCGTTTGTAATTGTCGAACCGATTTTGATGTCCCATTTTTTCATACAGCCCTTCCATTCCCGGATTCCTGCGGCACATTCAACCGAGGGACAGATAAAGGTTCCCCGGGAGTTATCCGGAAAGGCGGCATAAAAGTCATCTTCTGTAATAAGTTTTTCCCGGACAACCTTATTAAAACCACAGAAAAAAAGCTGTATGTTGTTGCATTCATCAAATATCCCCCCAAGGGTCACCGTATTATTTTTTTCCAAATCCTCTGAGGGAAGCACAAAAACTCGCTTTACGGAAAGAGGAAATTTATCGTAATAATAAAAATCCTTTTCCCCTTCTATATCGTTACCATCTTCGTCTACGTATTCATATTCATCTGCAAAATGATCCCCGCACAGGAGCTGATCCGTGATATTTCCTACTGCAAGAACATTGTCAATGGAAAACCCGGAGGTTCTTGCCTGGTAAAAATCATCAAGCCAGTTTCCGTCTTCGGTATACCAGCTGAAAATGTCTTCATTGGGGGCCCCGATATAGGCTTTCTTTTCCGGGGTCAACAGGATGCCGCTGGCCCTGGGGTATGTAGTATCTTTGAAAAACTCGTCGTCAACGGCTTCTTCATAACTTTGAAATTTCCACTTTCCATTGCTTTCATCAATTTCCATAAAAAACAGATTTTCGTTTTCCGGCAGAGTAAAGCCCACCGAGTTAAGGTACTTTTTGACCCGGGGCATTACAGCGTTGTAGCGTTCCAAAAGTTTTGCCCGTTCAGCATTTTGTTTATCTTCGAGTTCATCGTTTCTTTTTTCAGAATCAGTTTCCTCTTCTTCATTTTCCATTTTTTCTTTTTTATCCAATGAGACTTTATCATGCCGGTATATGAGTGCTATTCCTGCTGTAACAAGCACAGTTAGTCCACCCCACACCGATACCGGAATCCACATAGGAAAGCCAAAAAAACTTATCCCAAACCACCACAGGATAACAAGAATTCCGGTTAATGCTATCATACGGGCAGGTGTTTTAAAATTTTCAACATTGTTGTCAAAAAACAGATAGTAAACAACATTTACGATGGCAATAACAACTGCCGCTACAAGTAGTATTTTTCCCAGACTGGCAAGAATCCAGACCGTTAATTCCCTAAAATTATTGAGACCAAAAACAATAATGGCAATAACAAGGACAAGTATCCCCAATTTTTTTGACATCAATTCCTCCAAATTGTTTTAATAAATATAATACATGAAATAAGAATATATGCTATCAGGAAATTTTTGAATTTGCTTATCCCGACATTGTCCGGGGATTCTTTTTTAAATACAATCTGGAAAGAATACACGGCCCTAATTGATGTCCGGCAGTTAAAATAGTAAGGAGGGAAACAAAAATTGGTTATGACATCACTTGTTCTTTTATTGACATATCCGGCCAATAACCCCAAGATTCTACTATTTTACCATTGCTTATGCGGAAAATTTCCAAGGCTTCAAATTGAATATTCTTATTGGTGGCAGGAATGTTAAATATTACTCCTGTGTGTTTGCAGGAAAATAACACCCGGACAGCAACTTTATCAGTTTCTTCAATTAAATCACAAATTTTTATTTGCATATTGCTAAAGTTGGCTGCGGTGTTTTTGAGTATATCGATGCACTCTTTGTTACTTCTTGCAGCACACGGGCTATGGTCCAGATAATCTTCTGCAATAATATTTAGTAAGTTGTTGAAATTTAAATGAACATATCCATCCATAAAAAATTGTGTTACGATTTCTTTATTTGTCATAAAACTACCTCAAAATATTAGAATTCTTTGTCCGGAGCCTGTCCGCTGTGAGCTGCCCACTTGCATTCAGTTAATTCCATATTTGTGAATACAGCACGAAAAGAAGAATCCTCCGGGCTGCAAGCGTAAATGCCGAACCGGATTTTTCCCTTAGCCTTATGGAGATGACAAACACGCATTTGGTGGAATATAACACCGTCGTCGGAGCATTCAATGCAGAAGTCGTCCGCTCTGCGGCTCAGACGATACCACATTGATTTAATACTGGCAGGGATTTCCGTGGTTGCCCAATCCGAATATCCGTAATTTGTTACTACGCTGCCTAAATGCTGAAAGTGTTCGTTTTCATATTCAATGGAACCTTTCAGCCAGTTTTCAGAATCCAAGTACAGAACTACTCCGCACTGGTCAAAACGATGGTTGCTTTCGGAAAATTCTGTTTTGACTACAAAGGAAAAATATTTTTCTTCTGTATCCATCTGAAGTACAGGGGCATTATCGTTCCGGAAGTGATAATAGGTTCTCTGCCATAAATCAGTATGTGGCTGGGTAACAATTTCAATTTGTTCCTTGGAAATTACACAGCTTTTCGGCTGTCTTGCCCATTGCAGATTATTTACATCAAATTTCATTTTTGTTTCTCCAATATTTTTTCTTGTCTTCTTCTGTAATTTTTCGCAGTACACGGCAGGGATTTCCTACGGCAATCACCCCATCCGGTATATCCCGGTTAACGATGCTTCCAGCTCCGATTACTGTATTGCTTCCTATTTTAACGCCGGGCAGCACCGTTACAGATGCTCCAAACCAAACATTATCTCCGATTGTAATAGGATATGCAAACTCCAATCCTTGGTTCCGCTGTTCCGGGTCTAATGGATGACCGGCAGTGGAGAAGACGCAGTTTGGAGCAATGAAAACATTATCACCAAATGTAACCTTGGCTCCGTCAAGAATGATGCAGTTGTGATTGGTGTAGAAATTTTCCCCAATCTCAATATTGCATCCGTAGTCACACCAGAATGGGGCGGTGATATAAAACCGCTTTCCTGTTTTCCCAAAAAGCCGGCGTATCAGTTTTTCCTGTTCTGATATCTGCGAAGGTTTTAGCTGATTAAATGAAAAACACAAATCCTTACAGTTTTCCCTCGCTTTAAGCAACTCTGTGTCGTAATTAGCATCGTAGAGCAATCCCTGACCCATCTTTTCGCGTTCTGTCATTCCATATTCTCCTTTCTTTCAACTGCTGCCCAGTACATTCCTTTAAGATAATATTCTTCTGTATCCGGTAAGAATACGAATTCCGGCATGTACTCTTCCGGAATGCATTTTTTGCAGGCAATATAAATTTTATTCAAATCTTCTTTGTGCAAGAGATCTCCGGTAAAAAGTAGTTGATGTGGATTTAAAATTGAAATTAGTGCAATAGCAGCCTTTATAATGAAAGGTTCTGCTGTAGGACGCTGTAATTTTTTTATCTGCTGTTCCTGGCTTATTCCATAGTCCATAAAACCAACCATGCCGGCAAATAAATTTTTTCCGGTTAGCAGAACACCCTTATGTACTGTAGCTGTTCCCGGGAGGACGCCGGATGGGTAGTTGACCAGTGTAATGATTTTGTCTGGGATTTGCTCCTGGTAATAGTATCCGTACACTTTATAGTGCATATCGTTGGAAATGGAAACAGAAAGTTTAAATCTTTCTTCCAGCACGGACTTCAGTGGAACATCTTCCAATTCTTCAATATCGCTGTGACGGATTACCCCGTTTTCTGCAATGCTGGGAGTCCCTACCATAATTTGGCTCACATTTGGAAACTGCTCCATGATATTAGAAACGGTTTGAATGACAGCAGAGCTGTCTAGGACTTCATTTGATACTGTCTGTTTATGGAGCAGTCTTCCGATAGGTGAAAAGACTGCTGTTGTAATAGATTTGATTCCTTGAATTAATTCAAAGTAAATGCAAAGGATGCTTTCAAAATTCTCGTTCAGCTTATAAACCACTGCATTACGGCCAACATCATTTAATTTTTGCTTTTCGCCGATTACTTCTCCTGTAATTGCCATTTCATTTAAGTAAGTATTACAACTGGCAACACTTAGTCCGGTTTGCAGGGATACCTGTTGTTTGGTGTAAGAGTTTCCACTTATAAGTAGTTTACGAATTTGCGATTTATTCTCTCTTTTGATATCAGCAGTGTCCTTCATTATAAACCTCTATTTTTACAATGATTATTATAACTATTGTAATAATTGTTGTAAAGAGGTTTGTATGAGATAATCCCTGATTGCATTGCCGTCCCGCAGCGGATATTTGCCCATGTAGCCTTGAATTTGAACCAGGGAAGCAGAGAATGTTACCGAACTGCTTGCCATTGTAAGTGTTGCTTATAATGGCATCCGCTTGTGTACAACAATTACAATTGCGGAGAATGGGTTCACATGGTATACTACAAGTAACCGGAGCAAATGAAAGTGGGGGTAACATTATGGAAACACGAAGCTTTGAGCATCTTGGTATTAAGACTTCCCTGTTGGGCTTTGGTTGTATGCGCTTTCCCACACTTCCAGATGGAAGAATCAATGAGGTAGAAGCAGAGCGTATGTTGGATCTGGCAATTTCTGCCGGAGTGACTTACTTTGACACTGCTTATCCTTATCACGGCGGACATAGTGAACCGTTTTTAGGTAAGGTTCTCAAGAAATATCCACGGGACAGTTTTTATCTTGCCTCAAAGCTTCCTGTTTGGGATGTACACAAGCCGGAAGATGCGGAACGAATTTTTCAGGAGCAGCTGGAACGCCTTCAGACCGATTATATCGACTTTTATCTTCTGCACGCACTGGACAAGGGGCGATGGGAACAGATGAAAGCATTGGGTGTAATTGAATTTTGTGAAAAGTTGCAGAAATTAGGTAAAATTCGCTACTTTGGTTTTTCTTTTCATGACAGTTACAAGGTATTTGAAGAGATACTTCTCTATCGTGTATGGGATTTCTGTCAGATTCAATACAATTACTTGGATCGCAACGAGCAGGCAGGTGATGAGGGATATGCTTTGGCCGAGAGGCTTGGTGTACCGCTGATTATAATGGAGCCAATCAAAGGGGGAAATCTTGCAGGTTTTTCCAACGACATCAATCAGCGTTTCCAGCAGATGTCTCCCTATGCCAGTGTAGCTTCCTTTGCCCTGCGCTGGGTGGGAAGTCATCCCAATGTCAAGGTTATTCTGAGCGGTATGTCCGATATGCAGCAAGTGGAGGACAATCTGCACACTTTTGGGTCATTTACTCCATTCTCCCCTGCAGAATATGAGCAGCTGGATGATATCGTGATTCAGCTCCGCTCTCGTGTCAGGAATGGATGCACCGGCTGCCGCTACTGTATGCCATGTCCCGCCGGGGTGAATATTCCGCAGAATTTTAAGATTTGGAACAACTATCATATGTATCGCACATATGGGCATATCCAAAGAGCATGGGAAAAGGAATTGAAGCCGGAGGAAAAGGCTGCAAATTGTGTTCAATGCGGTAAATGCGAAACTTTATGCCCGCAAAAGATTTCCATCCGGCAGGATCTGAAGCAGGTTCAGTGTGATCTTGACAGCAAGATCTTCCAATAGTCCTAATATTTACTTGAACTAAACCCGTTTGTTAAACCGTATGGTATACTAACAACAAGCGGGGTAATTTGTTATGCCGAAAGGAACACCAGTGTATGAAATATCTTCTTATTCCCGTACTTTCTATTCCAATGAGATGTTCAGAACTTCCCGGCTCGTTGCCGGTATTCCGCTCAAACTGGCACAGATTGCAAAAAATATGAAGGTAAGCCAATATACCTTTGTTAACAGAATTTCCTTGATATATAAGGATTTTATCCGTATTGAATTTTTTTACTATACGTATCATTTTTCCTCCCTTTGAAAAAAAATGGTTGAGTGGTATAATAGGATATCTTTTTTCCGGAGGTTCCAATGAAGCAGTGTATGGATGGGGAAAACCTTCACCGCAGGCTAAAAAAAATAATCGGGCAGGTTCAGGCTATTGACCGGATGGTGGACCAGGATATTCCCTGCGAGGATGTTCTTTCCCAAATTAACGCTGCAAAGTCCGCATTGCACCGGGTTGGGCAGGTTGTGCTGGAGGGGCATATAAAGCACTGTGTCCGGGACGGAATTGAACACGGTGATCCGGATAAAACCATAGAAAGTTTTACTAAAGCAGTGGAAAGGTTCTCCAATCTTACATGAGTTTTTCTTGACAGGTTTTTCTTTATGCTGTAGTGTATACATATACCCCTATGGGTATACACTGTAGCAGCCGGTTCCTTCAAAAAATTCAAATTCATCTTGGATTTTTAAACCGTAAAAAGGAGTACCCTTGTCTATTAAGATTGTCAATTCAATAGCAGAAAAAACCGAATATATTCTGGGCTTGGGGGGAATAAAAAAGGATATTGCCTTACTTGTTGTTTCCGCCCTTGCATTGCTTGCAAGTATTTTTGAGCCTTTTTCCCTTCCTTTCAATCCTGCCTGGATTGCGGTGGTTTTGTGCGGAATTCCCATTGTGCTGGAGGCAATAATCGGTCTTGTCACAGCCTTTGACATTAAGGCGGATGTGCTGGTTTCAATGGCACTGATTGCTTCTATATGTATCGGGGAAGATTTTGCCGCCGGGGAGGTTGCCTTTATTATGCAGCTGGGAGCCTTGCTGGAAGACATTACCGTAGCAAAGGCCCGGGCAGGAATCGAAAAACTTGTTCATCTTACCCCAAGGACTGCAAGAATCATTACTCCTGACGGGGAAAAAATCATTCCTGCCCAGGAGGTTTTACCGGGTCAGATTATCCGGGTGCTTCCCGGGGAGACCGTTCCTGTAGACGGGGTTATACTTAAAGGGGAGACTTCGGTTAATCAGGCTGTCATGACGGGAGAATCTCTGCCCGTAGATAAAACTGTGGGGGACCAGGTTTCCAGCGGGACGGTTAATCAGTTTGGGGCTTTTGAAATGGAAGCTCTCAAAGTAGGTGAGGACAGTTCGATTCAAAGGATGATTCGCCTTGTTCAGTCTGCGGATGCAGGAAAGGCAAAAATCGTGGGGCTTGCAGACCGTTGGGCAACCTGGATTGTGGTTACGGCCCTTACCGCCGCAGGTTTGACCTGGGCTTTTACCGGGGAAATAATCCGGGCAGTAACAATTCTTGTTGTGTTCTGTCCCTGTTCCCTGGTTTTGGCAACCCCTACGGCAATAATGGCTGCAATCGGGAATTCTACAAAACACGGTTTTTTAATCCGGGAAGGGGACGCCCTGGAAAGGCTTTCCGGGGTGACAAAAATCACCTTTGACAAAACCGGAACCCTTACCTACGGAAAGCCAAAGGTTGTAAAGGTTTTCTGCGTTCTTTCCGGTTTTACGGAAGAAGATTTGTTCCGCATTGTGGCTTCGGCGGAGCAGTTTTCGGAACACCCCTTGGGAAAGGCTGTTGCAGGAAGTTATAAAAAACAAGGGGGAAAGCTTTCCCCTTGCGAGGATTTTTTAATGGTTCCCGGAGGCGGGGTTTCCGGCAAGGTTGAAGGAAAGACTGTTTCTGCCGGAAATCTTAAACTCATGGAAAGTGCCGGAATCCTCCTTCCTGAAAATCTTTTGGACGAAGGGAATTCTTTTATCAAAGAAGGTTGCACCGTAATTTATATGGCTATTGATAATATTCCTGCGGGGCTTTTGGTGCTTTCGGACACAATCCGTGAAGATGCTCCGGGAATGGTTGCCGGGCTTGAGACCCTGGGGGTTCAGCCTGTTCTTCTTACCGGGGACAACCGGAATGCTTCGGAAACGGTGGGGAAAAGGCTGGGTATTAGGGAAATTATTCCCGAGTGCCTCCCGGAGGACAAACTAAACCGGATTGGGGAATACCAGGATTCGGGGAACTTTGTCTGTATGATTGGTGACGGGATTAATGATGCCCCGGCTTTAAAAAAGGCTGATGTGGGGATTGCCATGGGAGGCATCGGAAGTGATATTGCCGTAGAAGCTGCCGACATCGCCCTGGTAAATGACGAGATAAGGGAGCTTCCCCATCTTTTTGCCCTTTCAAAACGGATGATGAATACAATCAGGGCAAATATTCTTTTTTCCATGGGATTGAATTTTCTGGCAATCGGGCTTGCCATTACCGGGATTTTAAATCCCGTTGTGGGGGCTTTGGTTCATAACGCCGGTTCCGTGGTGGTTATCGTTAATTCGGCCCTTCTTCTCAGATGGAAAAAAAATTCCCGGAAGAGGTAAACTTTTAAAAAAAGTCTTATATTTCTGGAATGAGACTGCAATGAATTGATGTTTGGAAAGGAAGATGGTTAAAAGTTGATTTAACCATTCATTGATAAAGCTAACAGTTATACTGCTTTATCCAAAAGCTTTTTTCAATTCCTTATACAACAAAGCCGCTACCGGACTAAACATATGGTATTTTTTCCAGACGATGTACATGGGCGATATGAGCTCCGGCTCCAATGGACGAAAACATAGGTCACTGTCCGATCCGGTGTAGACCAGCCCGTTAAAGCCAAGTACATATCCAAAACCTTCCCGTACCATTACGGAAGAAGGGATGATTCTCATATTAAATCCGAAGCAACAATTATTTGGAAAAGATACCAGGTTTTTTCAAAAGCTGCCCAATGCTTTTTAAATGAGCTTAACGAAATCTGCGATAAAGAAGGAAAATGATTGGATAGATAGCAGTATAATCAGATAATTTTGGAAGTTATTCAGAAAGATTATCGAAGTTTATTCTTGGCTTTATTTCAGAAACTCTTGTTTTGCTCCTATGATTATCCTTTTTGAATTAAATGACAAAGTATCAAAAATTGATGAAAAAATATCAGGGATTGAAAATAAAGATAAAACAAATTAGAAAACAAAAATCTCCGGAGAAAATCTTTAGAGCTTGTCTCCAAAGAATTCCGGAGTGAGTTTTATAC
>JADIMM010000118.1 GCA_017694795.1 Candidatus Gallitreponema excrementavium | reverse complement strand
GTGTTGATGGTGGAATTAATGGCTTCTACAAGCTCTGTGTTGCCTTTTTTGATGGCAATGGCATATTCTTCCCTTGCAAATTTATCAGTAACGATAACCAGGTCAGGATTGTTAGCCACAATTTCTTTTGCAGGCAGCTCGTCAAGAACGACTGCATCAATAGAACCGTTTTTTAAATCCAAGGCTGCATCAATGCCGGATTTAAAGGAGTAAACCTTTGCTCCCGGAACATTTTCCTGTACATAAATTTCCCCGGTTGTTCCTGCCTGTACTCCGATTTTTTTACCTTCCAAATCTTTTGCTGATTCGATTACCACAACTTTTTTTGAGCAACCGGCAAAAAAAGCCGACAGCACAAGAACTGCTGTGAGAATTAGGGCTGTTTTTTTCATCTTCTTTTCCCCCGATGAATAAAATTAAAATTAGTTCCTGTATTTTTGAGGAACACAGTGGAATTGTATACTTTATGTCCGGGTTTTTCAAGGCAGGAAAAAGGATTGTTGTTTTGGAATTTTTTCCTGTTCTTTTTTTGCTGTTTCAGGGCTTAGTAAGCAAGAATTTTTTTATGAACCGTCAAAAAAACTAGAGAAAAAACTTTATCTTTGGATAATCCTGATTTATACTGTTTTTGACTTACTTTATTTTTTAGGTGGTGTTGTACATGGTGAACAAGCAGTCAAAGACTAAAAGGTTCGGGATTCTTACCTCAGGAGGGGATTGCCCGGGACTGAATGCAACAATAAGAGGTGTTGCCAGGGCGGCGATGGATAAATACGGAATGGAAGTTGTGGGAATAAGAAACGGGTACAGAGGATTGATAGAGAATGATACACAGCTTTTGTCCCGGGATGATTTCGGAGGAATCCTTACAAGAGGTGGAACAATTCTTGGAACTTCCAGGGAAAAGCCTTTTAAGGATAAAGACTGGCTTTCGGGAGAAAAGAATTCGGCACCGGAACTTATTATGAGAACCTATGAAAAACTTAAACTTGACTGCATTGTGGTATTAGGCGGAAACGGAACCAATACGACCGGATATTTTCTGGCAAAAGAAGGCCTGAATGTTATCGGTCTCCCTAAAACCATAGATAACGATATCGTGGAAACTGATGTTACATTTGGGTTTCATACTGCTGTAGGCGTTGCTACGGATGCCATTGACCGGCTGCATTCCACAGCCCACAGCCATAACCGGGTAATGATTATAGAAGTAATGGGGCATAAAGCCGGATGGCTTGGGCTTTTTGCCGGGACTGCCGGAGGCGGGGATGTAATTCTTCTCCCGGAAATTCCTTATGATATAAACAGTATTTCAAAACACCTTGTTGACAGGGCAAATGCCGGAAAGAATTTTTCAATAGTTGTTGTTGCCGAGGGGGCTCTTTCCAAGGAAGAAGCAAAACTGGACAAAAAAGAATTCAAAAAGCAGAGGGAAAAATCCAGTGTTTCCATCGGATACCGGGTGGCAAAGGAAATTGAAGAAGCGACCGGGCTGGAAAGCCGGGTTACTGTTTTGGGATACCTTCAAAGAGGGGGTATTCCCTGTGCCTATGACAGGGTTTTGTCTACAATGTTCGGAACCTATGCTGCAGAAATGCTTTTTAAGGGCGACTACGGTAAAATGGTTGCCATGAGGAACAATGTTGTGGAAGGTGTCCCCCTGGAACTGGTTGCAGGAAAAATCAAGCCTGTTCCCCTTGACAGCCAGCTGGTATTTGCAGCCCGGCAGGTCGGAACCTGTTTTGGGGACTAAAGTCAGATTTTAAATTCCTGGAGACTCATAGTGGCGGCAGAAGAATTGAAATTTTTAATCTGCGGTGATATTTGCGGAGAAGAAGGGCTGGAGTTTTTTACCGGAATTATTCCCGGATATGTTAAAGATAACGGTATTTATTCCGTAATTGTAAACGGTGAAAATGCTGCCTCCGGATTCGGTTTGGAGGAAAAGCACTGCAACGCCCTTTTTGATTCCGGGGTTGATGTTATAACCGGTGGAAACCATATTTTTGAAAAAAAAGATTTTCATCCTTATCTGAATTCGGCGTCAAGAGTTATAAGGCCGGGAAATTATCCTCCGGGAGCCCCGGGAAAGGGTTGGTGTCTTGTGGATAAGGGCGGGTTTAAATTTGTTGTGGTAAATCTCCAGGGTAGGGAATATCTTTCTGCCTTGGACTGTCCCTTCCGGTGGATGGACGGTTTTCTCGGCGAAAATCAATTTTATCCTGATATTCCGGTTCTTCTTGATTTTCACGGGGAATCCGGGGAGGAAAAAGAAGCCCTGGGTTTTTATCTTGACGGAAGAATAACTGCATTCTGGGGAACCCACACCCATGTCCAGACCGCTGACAACCGTATTCTGCCTAAGGGAACTGCATATATTACTGATTTGGGAATGACAGGGGCCATAAATTCTGTCATAGGCTCTGATATAGAAACTTCCATAAAGCGGAATAAGATGCAGATACTGTACAAGACCTTGCCGGCAAGGGGACCGTGTATGGTGCAGGGAATAATCCTGACACTGAATAAAGAAGACGGAAAAGCTTTGTCTGTGGATATTGTGACTATCACAGAAAACTAAAACTGTTATTGATAAGAACACAAGTGAGGCTTTACATAAGCCGGTAAAAAATATAGACTGTCTGTAATGATACTGTTGTATATTCAGTATTTTTAAATTTTAAAAGAGGTACAAGATATGGAGAAAAAAATTGCTTTAATTCCCGGTGACGGAATCGGCCCCGACATTGTCAGGGAAGGAACCCGGGTTCTTGACGCCGTGGCTGCCAAATTTAATCATAAATTCTCTTACGAAAATGTTGATGCAGGTGGAGTTGCCATAGACAAATACGGGGAACCTCTTCCTGAAAAAAGTCTTAAAACCTGCCTTGCTTCTGATGCAGTACTTTTGGGAGCTGTAGGTGGTCCAAAGTGGGATAATGTTCCGGGAAACCTCCGTCCTGAAAAGGCTCTTTTGGGTCTCCGGGGTGGGATGAAAGTTTTTGCAAATCTCAGACCGGCTGTAATGTTTAAACAGCTTTCCGCCGCCTGTCCCCTTAAAGACGAAATAGTCGGGGCCGGACTGGATATTCTTATTGTAAGGGAACTTACCGGAGGAATCTATTTTGGCGAAAGGGGCAGAAATGCAGAAAATACTGAAGCCTGGGATACAGAACGTTATACAAAGCCTGAAATTCAGAGAATTCTCAAAATCGGTTTTGAATCAGCTATGAAAAGAAAAAACAAGCTCTGTGTTGTGGATAAGGCAAATATTCTTGAGTCCAGCAGGCTTTGGAGGGAAGTCGCCCAGGAAATGGCTCCGGCTTATCCTTCTGTAGACCTTTCTTTTATGTATGTTGATAATGCGGCAATGCAGCTGGTAAGAAATCCCGGCCAGTTTGATGTTATTGCCACAAGCAATATGTTTGGGGACATACTGTCTGATGAAGCCAGCCAGATCACCGGTTCAATAGGAATGCTGGCCTCTGCCTCCCTCGGGGACGGGACAGGTCCCGGACTTTATGAGCCTATTCATGGTTCGGCACCGGATATAGCAGGAAAAGATCTCGCAAATCCCCTTGCCACAATTCTTTCCTGTGCAATGCTTTTACGGTATGACTTTGGCCTGGAGGAAGAAGCCCGGTGTATTGAAAAGGCAGTGGACAAGGTTCTGGACGAGGGCTGGCGAACCCGGGATATTGCCGGTTCTGATTTTGAAAAATTGGAAGCAGCCGGAAAAATCGTAGGAACCAAAAAAATGGGAGACCTGGTAATAAAAGCTATAAATGACTGATTAGCTGCCTTTAGGTTTATAAAGCTGTCCCTGTTTTACTTATGGAAAGCTGCAGGGACAGCTTTTTTGTCTGAAGGAATTTTTTCCGGATTTGATCGTTGTTATTTGCCGGGGTGTCAGCCGTTTTAAAACATAATTTACCAGTGATTTAAAAATAATTTTTTTGTTGAAAAAATACTGCTATAGTAATACTCTTTGAATATAACTTTGTTTCATTATATACCGGATATACCGGGAAACAAAGATTACCCATAAGGAGAAAAAAATGTCCCCATATATTCAGAATGCCTTGTTCACAGATTTTTACGAACTTACCATGGCCCAGGGGTATTGGAAAAACAGGATGGATCATCCTGCCGTGTTTGATATGTTTTTCAGAAAGCAGCCCTTTTCCGGCGGTTTTTCCGTACTTGCAGGAATCGAACCTCTTTTACAGGCTGTAAATTCATTTCATTTTGAAAAAGATGATATAGATTATCTTGCCTCCCTTAATATGTTTGAAAAAGGATTTTTGGATTACCTTTCCGGTTTTAAATTTAAGGGGGATATTTGGACACAGGATGAAGGTTCCGTGATTTTTCCAAATGAGCCGTTAATACGTATTCACTCGGATTTAATAGGGGCACAGATTTTGGAAGGTATGCTTTTAAATACTGTGAACTTTCAGAGTCTTATAGCCACAAAGACTGCAAGAATCTGGCTTGCTTCCAAAAAAGGATCCATTATGGAATTCGGGCTGAGAAGAGCCCAGGGGGCTGACGGTGCCATGAGTGCCACCAGGGCAGCCTTTATCGGGGGGGCTTCCAGTACAAGTAATTCCCTTGCCGGGAAAATTTACGGAATCCCTGTTTCCGGTACAATGGCCCATTCCTGGGTAATGTCTTTTCCTTCCGAAGTAGAAGCTTTTGAAACCTATGCTGAATATTATCCGGATAAAAGTGTTTTCCTGATAGATACCTACGGAGCCTTGGAAAGCGGGATTAAAAGTGCCATTGAAGTAGGTCGGAAGCTTGTTGCAAAGGGAAAAAACTTTGGTGTACGCCTGGATTCCGGGGATATTCAATATTTGAGTACCCAGGTTAGGAAGGAACTGGATAAGGCCGGATTCCCCCAGGCCACAATTACTGTTTCCAATGAGTTGACAGAAGAAATTGTGGAAACCCTTGTCCAGCAGGGGGCTCCCATAAATGCCTGGGGGGTAGGAACCCACATGGTAACCGGAGGTAACGAGGCATCATTTACCGGGGTTTACAAGCTGGCTGCAAAAAGCTCCCCGGACGGAAAGGGTATGATACCCACAATGAAATTCTCCGATAATCCTGAAAAGACAACAAATCCCGGTATTAAGCAGGTTTGGAGACTTTATGACGAAAACGGAATGGCAATTGCGGATATTCTTGCCTTGGATGGAGAGGAAATTGCGGTTGGTAAAACCTGCCGTTTTTACCATCCTTCCACGGATTACCGTTCATTTTCCTGTTGTCCGGCCAGGGTTGAGCCTCTTTTGAAAAAAAGAATGAATAAAGGCGTTTTGACAAAAGAGTCGGAATCCCTCGGTGAAATAAAAGAACGGCTTTCGAAACAGCTTGATACCTTTGATTGCACTTATAAGAGACTTTTAAACCCCCATATTTACAAAGTTTCAATGACAAAGGATTTAAAAGATTTAAAGCTGTCTTTTTTAAATAAGAAATAGATGCGCAGGAATACTGTCTTAAAGAGTATGGATTCTTTACTTTGAATTAGGACAGCATCGGTGTAAAGAACTACCGCTATAAACGGGGACAGGACTGGCAGTTGTTTTAAATTTCCGTAACTGTTAAGATATTTCCATGGATTTGGAAACATTAAAGTTGCGTTCACAGATTATAAAGGAAACACGGAATTTTTTTTCCGAAGCCGGCTATATTGAAACGGATGTTCCGGTTTTAAGTTCAAGTCTTATTCCGGAAACCTGCCTGGAAGTTTTTAAAACTGAGTATATTTATCCTAGAGAAAATAGAAAAGGGGAGCTTTACCTTGTTCCCTCCCCGGAATATTACATGAAAAAACTCATTGCCCGTTTCAAGTGCTCTGTTTTTCAGATTTCAAAGTGCTTCAGAAATCTTGAGTCAAGAGGCAGGATTCACAGCCCCGAATTTACAATGCTTGAATACTACTCGGTGGGAAAGAATTACATTGATTCAATAAAAATTACAGAGGATTTGATTTTTTATCTTGGAAAAAAGTTGTATGGTGATAATCTTCCTGAAATCTTCCGGCCTCCATTTTTAAGAATTACTGTTGACGGGGCCTTTGAAAAATACCTTGGTTTCAGGCTTTCCGACTTTCAGGATTTTGAGAGCCTAAAGCACAAGGCAGAATCCTTGGATTTAATGTTAAATCCCGAAACCTGTACAACCTGGGAAGAGGTTTATAATCTGCTTTTTGTAAATTCCGTAGAACCAAACCTTCCGGAGGATAAAATTATTTTTCTTATGGATTATCCGGCACAGGTTCCTTGCCTTGCAAAGAATAAAAATGATTTTGCCAAGGAACGTTGGGAGCTGTACGGAAGGGGAATAGAGCTTGCAAACTGTTATACAGAGGAAAATGACAGTAAGAAAGTCCGGGATTATTTTGAAACTGAAACAAGGGAAAAAAATAAAACAGCAGTAGTTCCCCATAAGGTGGATAATGAATATTACAAAATTTTTGAAACCTTTCCGGAAACATCCGGGGTTGCAATAGGAATGGACAGATTGATTGCCCTTCTTCTTGATAAAAAAACCATAGAGCCTGTTCTTCCTTTTCCTTTGGAATTCTGAATTTGAAAAGGCTGCCTGTCTTTTAATGCAAAACAGGTTTAACGGAGGCGGAATTTGGACAGAAAGAAAAAAAATAATCCGGATTGTACAATGAATGAAAACAACAGGACAATCTACAGCAGGAGCACTGTGGGTAGGTTCCTTTCGTATTTTAAACCTCACTGGAAGCTGTTTGTTCTGGATATGCTGTGTGCAGTATTTATTGCAGGGGTGGATCTTTTATTTCCTGTAATTACCCGGTTTACCTTAAATGAGCTTCTTCCTTCCCGTTTGTATGAAGCCTTTTTTATTTTAATGGCTACGGCCCTGATTCTATATATCCTGCATACCCTTGCATCATATTTTGTAGCCTATTTTGGACATTTGTTCGGTGTACTTGTGGAAACAGACATGAGGCGGGATGTTTTTGGTCATGTGGAGAAACAAAGTTTTTCTTTTTTTGACAACAACCGTACCGGACATATTATGTCCCGGATTACCTACGATCTTTTTGAAATAACAGAACTTGCCCACCATGGCCCGGAAGACCTTATGCTTTCAGTTCTGACCCTGCTGGGTGCCTGTGGGATTATGTTTTCCATAAGATGGGAACTTGCCCTGGTTGTTTTTCTTCTTCTTCCCCTGATGATTATGTATACAATGTTTTCAAGAAAAAAGCTGAATTCTTCCTCTAAAAAAGTGAACGAAAAGACTTCTGAAATCAATGCTTCTATTGAGTCCGGTATTTCCGGAATCCGGGTTACCCAGGCTTTTACAAACGAAAACTACGAAGAAAGAAAATTTGCCTTAAGCAACAGGGAATTTTTAAAAGCCAAACAAAAATATTACCGGGATATGGCTGGCTTCCACTGTAGGATTGATTTTTCAACCCATATTTTGAATGTAGTGGTCTTGGTAATCGGCGGGCTTTTAATCATGAAGGATAAAATGACAATAGGGGACTTGGTTGCCGTAAATCTTTTTGTGGCAGCTTTTTTGCAGCCAATCAGGAGACTCAGTAATTTTGTTGAACAGTTTACAAAGGGAATGGCAGGGTTTTCCAGGTTTATCCAGATAATGGATACCCACACAGAGGTTAAAGACGGAACTCTTGAAGTAAATAATCTTAAAGGCGATATTTTGTATTCCGGTGTCGGGTTTTCTTATAACCGTAATGTTCAGGTTTTAAAGAATATCAATTTTAGAATTTCTCCCGGAAAAAAGATTGCACTGGTGGGGCCCTCGGGGGGAGGAAAAACTACAATCTGCCAGCTTTTACCCCGGTTTTATGAAATCTCCCAGGGAAAGATAACCATAGACGGATACGATATAAGGGACTTAACTTTGAATTCCCTAAGAGGGCAAATAGGAATGGTCCAGCAGGATGTTTTTTTGTTTGCCGGAACAATCAGGGAAAATATCGCCTATGGCAGGATTGATGCTTCGGAAGAAGAAATCATTGAAGCTGCAAAACTTGCAGAGATACACGATGATATTATTAAGATGCCTGCTGGATATGACAGCCTTGTAGGGGAAAGGGGGGTTAAGCTCTCGGGAGGGCAAAAACAACGCATTTCAATCGCCAGGATTTTCCTAAAAAATCCCCCAATATTGATTCTTGACGAGGCCACCTCTGCCTTGGATTCTGCCACAGAATATAAGATTCAGGCTGCCTTTGACAAGTTATCCCGGGGCAGGACAACCCTGGTTATTGCCCACAGGCTTTCCACAATCAGGAATTCCCACCAGATTCTCGTGGTAACTGACGAAGGTATAATCCAGTCAGGTACCCACGACGAACTGATGAAAACTCCGGGGCTTTATCAGGAACTTAACAAGGCTCAGTTCGGATGATTATTGGAGGCTGTTGTTTCCCGACAAATAATCCAGGGTAAGAATATCGCTTACAAGGTTAATCTTTGTTTCCAATATATCAGTTTTGGAAGTAGAAACTTCTATCATTTTTTTCAGCACATCGGCTTCCCCGGAGTAGCCCTCATTGTACATTTCTTCCTGGGATTTAAGTGCCAGTTCCTTGTATTCCAGGACTTTTTCCTGGTAAATGAGTTTCTTTTGTTGGATTTTGACAGATGTCTCTGTTTTTTCCACCTGCCGGGATATATTTTCCTTTGTATTTTCCAAATCCAAAAGGGCGGATTGTACATTGCTTTTGCTTCTGGTAATATTCCGCAGTTTTACTCCCCCGTCCCAGATTATGGTTTTTAAAGCCACTGTGAAATCTGCCGTATATGTATCATTGTCTTTCCAGTCTTTGGAGAAGGGGAGGACACTTCCGCTGTAACCTAGTGTCATCTGGAATGCAAGATCAGGCTTCCAGTAAATATCCCCTTTGGAGATTTTTTCAGCCTGTAAATTCACTTCATACATTCCGTATGCCATTTCCAAAAGAGGCCTTTCTGATGACAGTGCCTTTTCTTTTGTGCCGGAAATTTCGTTGTAAAGGTCTATTGTTTTTTCGGTTTCTTCTGCCGCAGTTTTTATCCGGCTGAAATTTAGCCCCGGGATACCGGTAAGGGTTTCCAGCTCTATTTCCAGGTTTTCTATCTGCTGTTCTATAAGGCTTATGCCCAAATCCAGTTCTGCAGTTTTAACTTCGATTTCCATAACATCCAGTTCCACTGTCATTCCTGTTTCCTGGCTGCTTTTAAGAAACCCGGTCAATTTGTCTGCATACTGCTTTTGTTCAGTAAGCTGCCCTTTAATTTCTTCCAGGTACAGAATACTTATGAGGGAACCCTTTAGCTGTGAAACCAGTTTTTCTTTTTGGTCCCGGAGCCGGGCTGCCTGCACCTGGGAAATGCCGGAATAAAGCTTTACGGAATTAAAAACCTTTCCCCAGGTAAATATGGGCTGGGTCAGGGACGGTAAGCAGTAAAATATAATTCCCCATAAAAAAGGTTTCCAACCATCTGTTATAATGAAATTGCAACATACCAAAAAACAGGAGGAAAGAAACCTATGGAAACTTTACCACGAAAGGAGAGAAAAGAATACAGCTGCTTTGACAACAACAAGCGAGTGATTTTGGAAGGCTATCTTTTGGGAAAGACAGGCTTTCCGAAAATCACCAACAGGACACAACTCGCCGAAATTTTCAAGTGCGACCGAAAGACAATTTACAACGAAATAAAGCGAGGTACAGTAGAACAT